>JAFPBP010000238.1 GCA_017424085.1 Clostridia bacterium | reverse complement strand
TCCATGTAGCACCTCGAATCAGACGATCTCAATCAGACGGCAGGCGCCGCGATAGAGACCGGGGGTCATGAAGGCGCGGTTCTTGCCCACGACCTTCTCTGCTTCTACGTGACCGTGTCCCGCAATGGAGGCGACGATCAGGGGATGATTGTTGATCAGATCGATCATTTCGTGGCTGGTGGCGTAATCCTCGGGGGTCAGCTGAACGTTGGGGTGGGTGGGCTCGGTCACATTGAGCATATGGTCCCAGATGGGATCGTGGAAGAATATCACGATGGGAAGACCCTTTTCCAGCTCAGCCTTAAAGCGACGGACGGTTTCGGCGTTGAAATAGTCCAGAGAGTTATCTGCGGCGATGACGTTCAGCCCGTTGATGATGCGGCTGCTGAAGTCCATGTCGAATTCGGGAAACGCATCCTTCAGCTTTTGACGGGAGCCGATCCAGTATCCGTCGGGCTCCTCCATGGTGCGGCGGCAGATGCGCTGATGCTCGTGTCCGCCGGGGGTGAACATGGCGTCGTGCCCGTCGATGATGCGGTGGAACTCCTCGATGTTGCCCTGGGTCTGAATGTCCATTACGTCGCCCGTGACCATGAGAAGGGCACCCAGCTCCTCTGCCATGCGGACCGCCTCTTCAAAATATTCGTTCTGAGTGTAGGGAGGGAAGTTGCCTTCCGCACGGAAGATGGCACGACGGCGGATTTCCAGCGCCTTATGCTCCTCCGTGTCCCGATCGTTGGTTTCCACCAGATGCACGTCGGTTACGTGCAGGATCTTGACGGGCTTTTCCAGACCCGCGTGAAGCACGGTATGAATGACCTTTTCCATAAACACAACTCCTTATGTAGTATCAATGATGGGGCAGATGCCCGTATCGGTTTCGGGGTGACTCTTTTTTTAATTATAGCAGGCAAGTATGAAGAAAAATCGTCTTTTCTCAAATCATTTTCCGACAGTCCGTCTCAGATCCTTCTGTAACCCTTCTCGTCGGGCAATTCGCCGCCCGCCAAAAGATGCGCCTTCACCGCCCGCTGAAGGCGGGTACTCTCGGGGGCGTTGGCAAGATCTGCGGGGTTGAATCCGAAGCCGAAGACCCGATCGTAGACCGCTCCCGTTTTCGAGTTCGTTTGGAATACGGTGAAAAGCTTTCCGAAGCGGGTGATGTTGGCGTCGGGCCCTAGCAGGCGCTCGTAGGAGCGGTTGAGAAGCCAGGAATGACAGACGAAATAGTCGGCGGGCATTTCGGGAAAATGCTTGGGGAAAAATTCCTTGGCGCGGGCAAAGGATTTCAGACATTCGTCGGGATCCAGCGGCTCGCCTTGGGGTACGTGGACCTCCAGCGCCCAATCCCCCGAGGGAAGCCCCTCGCAGACCTTCATGGGGCGGAACTGCAGGCGACCCAGACGGAAAATTTTGCCCGTGTAGTGCATTACCAGCCAGTTGAATTCCCGCAGTCCTGGACGGTGGAACAGTTTGCGGTAATTGCCGATCCAGAGGTTGATGTCCTTCAGGCTTGCAACGGTGATCTCGTGGGGAATGCCCCGCGCATCGTTGCGTTTTTTTGCCTCGTCGGCAAGGTGTCCCAGCACCGCAATCTGCATCATGCCCTCCTCGGGCTTTTCAAAGGGCTCGTTTGCCGCGATGACTTTGGCAACGGAAGCCGCCTTGGCGCAAAGGTCGGAATCATTTCGGAGAATCTCCGCCGCCTCGGCATCTTCCAGAATTTCGTTCAGAAAAAAGTTCATGGTGTTGTCCTGCCTCCAATCGATTCGTTACCGCTATTATACCGAGAAATGATCTCTTTGTCAAGCCCTCTCGCCAAAATTTACGGAAATTTTCTCGGATCGCCTTTGGAATTTCCTTCCCACGTCTTGACAAGCGTTCCGAAATGTTATATAATAGTGTTATATAGTAGAGATTTGTCGCACACGCATCGCGCTTTTATCATAAAGGAGATTGTTATGTTTGCAAAAGATATCGGCATCGATCTGGGTACTGCAACGGTCCTGATCTACGTCAAGGGCAAGGGTGTGGTTCTGAGGGAGCCCTCCGTTGTGTCCATTGATCGGGATACGGGGCGGGTTTTGAAGGTTGGGCAGGAGGCTCTGGACATGCTGGGCCGCACCCCCGATAACATCGTAACCCTCCGTCCTCTGCGGGACGGGGTCATTTCCGATTACGAAACCACCGAAAAAATGCTCCGCTATTTCATCCGCAAAGCCAACGGACGTTCTCTGATCAAGCCCAACGTCATCGTCTGTGTCCCCTCCCGCATCAACGAGGTGGAGGAGCGGGCAGTGCGGGACGCCACCCGTTATGCGGGCGCCCGCTGGGTGGAGCTGATCGAGGAGCCCATGGCGGCGGCGCTGGGGGCGGGATTGGATATTTCCAAGCCCCACGGGGTCATGGTCATCGATATCGGCGGCGGAACCGCCGACGTGGCGGTGATCTCCATGAACGACGTGGTTGCCTCCGAGTCGGTCAAGTGCGGGGGCGATAAATTCGATGACGCCATCATCCGCTATATGCGCCGTGAGCACAACGTGATCATCGGTCAGCGGACGGCAGAGGACATCAAGATCAAGATCGGTTGCCTCTCTCCCCGTCCCGAGCAGTTGTCTATGACCGTGCGCGGACGGTGCGTGACCACGGGGCTTCCCAAGGAGGTCACGGTTTCGTCTCCCGAGATCATGGGTGCTCTTCTGGAGCCTGCCAAGAGCATCGTGGAAGCGGTGCACGACGTTTTGTCCCGCACCGAGCCCGAGTTGATCTCCGATATCGCCGAAAGCGGCATCAGTCTGACGGGCGGCGGTGGCTTGATCTACGGCTTTGATACCATGATCTCCTCCCGAATCGGCATCCCCGTACATACGGAGGAGGACGCGGTCTGTTGCGTGGTTAAAGGCACGGGCATTGCCCTGGAGCGCATCGACTCTTTGCGCGAGGCGAAGGTGAATTTCCCCGAGAAGCGGGTTTTATAACGCAAAATTGGAGGATGTCACGATGAAACGGTTTCATTCTTATGCTTTGGCGTTCGTGCTGGCGTTGGCGCTTTGTCTGAGCCTTGCGGGGTGCGGGGACGATATCACCGCAAACCCCGTGGTGAGCAATACGTCGGGATCTTCGGACACCGCCACGTCGGACAGCATGACCGACACGAGCGCCTCCGACGTGACCGAAAGCAGCACCGATTCTGACGTGACCGAGTCCGGCTCCACCGATACCGAGTCCGGGCAGACCTCCTCGCAGGTCCATACCCACGCCTTTGAGGGCGCTTACGGAAGCGACGCCTCGAACCATTGGCAGACCTGCACCTGCGGCGAGGTATCCGCGCCCGCGGCGCACGTCTTCTCCGAATGGGTCACCGTTCAGGCGCCCACCGAGACGGCTACGGGGCTGAAGGAGCGCACCTGCCTTTGCGGATATAAGGAAACCGACACCCTTCCTTTGGCGGAGCACGTGCATGCCTTCTCTTCCGAATGGATCAAGAACGAGACCTCCCATTGGGTCGTTTGTGCCTGCGGGGAAAAGGATAAGCTTGCCGACCACACCTTCTCCGATTGGAAGGTGACGGTGCAAGCCACCGAGACGACGGAGGGGAAGAAGGCGCGGTCCTGCTCGGTCTGTTCCTTCGTCGAGACCGCAACCGTTCCCGTGACGTCTCACGTGCATAACTATTCCGACTCCTGGATGTCCAACGAAACCTCCCATTGGAAGGTTTGCGCCTGCGGCGAGAAGTCTTCGATTTCCGCTCATACCTACGGGGCTTGGAGCACCGTAACCGAGGCGGGCTGCACCTCTGCGGGCACCAAGAAGCATTCCTGCACCGCTTGCGGCGTTTCCGAAACCTCTCCCATCCCCGCCACGGGGCACACCGAGGTCGTGGACCCCGCCGTTTCCGCCACCTGCACCACCGACGGCAAGACCCAGGGCAAGCATTGCTCGGGCTGCAATACCGTATTCATCGCACAGCAATCGATTCCCGCCACGGGGCATACCGAGGTGATTGATCCTGCCGTTGCTGCCACCTGCGCAGCTGTGGGAAAAACCGAAGGGAAGCATTGCTCGGTTTGCAACACCATTCTCGTGGCGCAGACCACCATTTCCAAGCTCCCCCACACCGAGGTGATTTCTCCTGCCGTTGCTGCTACCTGCACCGCCGACGGAAAGACCGAGGGCAAGCACTGCTCCGTTTGTAACGAGGTTCTGGCGGTTCAGACCACCATCAAGGCGAAGGGACACAAATTCTCCGAGCTGAAGGTGGTTTATCCCGCGTGGGATACTGCGGGATCTCGAGGGCTTGCCTGCAAAAACTGCAACGAGGCACAGTCCGATTCCATTCTCCCCATGTCTCAATCCCTGTACGGCTACAAGGAATTCGGGACCCATTCCAAGGGTGCCGCTCTGCAGGCGCTCTATAAGGATCTCTTCAATGTCTGCTACGCCTTCTCCACCAACTACGAAAACGAAACCGACGGCGTCATCGGTACCGTCGATTTCACAGGCTCGGGGTTGACCATGGAGGAAGCCATGAGCGTATATTTCTGTTTCCTTGAGGAGAACGGTCAGTTCTATTGGCTCTCCAATTCCCTCACCGTGGAGGGAACGAAGTTTGAAGTTTGCATCGCGGAGGAATACTATCGCGGAAGTAAGCGCAAGGAAGCAGACGAGGACATTTACGCCATGGTTCTGGTTGTGGCGGAAATGATCTCCTCGGACATGAACGATTTTGAGCGGGCGTTGATGCTGCACGATTATATTCTGGAAAAGATCGACTACGCCTATATCCCCGGCACTACGACCCCCGAAACCGCAGGCTGGGCGCACAGCATCGTGGGCGTTGCCGGCAAGGGCAAGGGGGTCTGCGAGAGCTATTCCAAGACCTTCGCCTTCCTCTGCCGCCTCAACGGTGTGGATTGTATGCCCGTCTGGGGGGACGCCGAGGGCGCGCATATGTGGAATCTGGTCAAGATCAACGGGGCATGGTATTTCGCCGATCTGACTTGGGACGATCTGAATGAGGATGAGGCGTATCGCTCCTTCTATTTCGGTATGTCTGCCGAGCGGTGTGCCGTGGAGCGTGAGAAATATTCCAACGAATACGGCGCCACCTATTGCTACGATCTTCCCACGGTCAGCAAGACCGATCTGCAGGCGCTGAAGCTGTCCGAAAACGGCAAGTCCAAGGGATATTATTACGGGTTGGAAAAGGCGTTTGACGCCATGACCAACAAGAACGCCGATTACGTTCTGGACCTTCTGGTGGATTATTATCTGATCGAATCCTCCTCTCTTCCTACCGTGAAGAGCATCACCATCAACGGAAATCTTTATATCTGGGGCGAGGCGCAATGGATCGAGACCTCGGCGCTGGTCTTTGCCACCGATACGAAGCTGAACAGCAATCTGACCATCAACAATCTGAACCTCATGCCTCATAACGGCACAAAGACCTTCGATCTGAACGGAAAGACCTTGACCACGGGCGGTCATTACTGCAAGGCAGAATATCTTCTGACCCTCGGCGGAGAGGGGATGTCCGGCTCCTGCGTTCATATCGTCAGCGGGACCGAAGCCAACCCCACGGGCAAACTGGTAATTAAAACCGATTATCAGACCGAGTTTTATTCGGATCTGCGGGTCGCCGTGGTGGAGGGGAACGGAGGCGACTCCAACGAGCTGGCGTTGCGCGGCAACGCGATCATCGGAGAAATCAAAAATCTCGGCTCTCTGCGCTGCACCCCCTACGCTGCCTCCTGTACCGTCTCCATCGGAGGTCTGGAATGCCGCAGCAGTTATTTCAATCACGACGATACCTGTTTCTTGGATGTTACCATCGGAACGATCAAGCATCTGAAGGTGGGGAATTTGGACGACACCTATCTGAATATCATTCTGCTCGGCGCGGATAACACTCTGAAGGTCAATTCCATCGAATATTACATCGGGATCATCATTGAGTGCGATTCTGCCGATGCTCTGAAGGGGAAGACTCTGTTCCGATTGGCGGATCCCGCTCTGATGAGTAAGGTCGTGGTGGAAAGTCTTTCCTACAGCGGACAGGTGTCGATTACCGATCGTTGTACCGTCGACGGGACGGGCAACGTGACCTTCACCGGTTGATTTGTTACTAAGAAAGAAAAGAGGCAATTGTTATGGAACTCAAGCAATACCGTTTCCCCCGCGGGGAACTGATCTGTTACGAGCAGCAAGAGAATTTCGTTTCGGGTGAGGCGTACGTTTTGGTGATGGGATCGCTGGCGGCGCCCGGAGTTCTGAAGCCCTGTGACCATGCCCTGCGCGCCCGTATTTCTCGGGACGGCGTGGAGGCGTTCCGCTTCAATGAATCGGATCTGAGAGAAAAGAAAACCGATCGGGACCTCTATTGGGTGATTTCCGACGAGGGGGATGGAACCGTTTCCCTGTGGTCTCCCGCCCTTCGCCGTTACGTGAATTTAGGCGATCAGTCTCTGACTCTGAGCCGCAAAAAACAGCGTCTGACCCTGTCCCGCAACGGGGCTCTGCTTCGTTTTTCGGTCTGCATCAACGGCACGGAGCATTTCCTGCGCGCCGCCTACCGAAGCGAGGCGAAGCACGGGCTGGTCTTTACCGTGGGGACGGCGAACGCATCCTCTTCCTTTGCGATCCTTTCCCGCGTGCACGGCATTTCCAAGGCTCCCAAGGGAACTCCCCGTCTGACGGCGGGTACCTTTGCGGATATCCATATCGACTACGGAATTCAGCTCTTCCGCCCCTACGTTCGAAGGTCTGCCATCTATACGGCTAAGGGGTATCAGCGGCGCTACGATCTGGACGCGGTCATCATGTGCGGGGATAGCATCTCCGATAACGGAAGCAACCCCGGATATATTTATGGTGGGGCGATGCAGGGCAAATGGGGCTACGATCGCTTCGTGAAGACGCGCAACCTGCTTCATTCGGCGTTGCAGGAATCCTTCCGCAATCCCGAAAACAAAAAGCATGTCTTCCACTTGTCGGGAAATCACGAATATCAGGTGGGGGACCGTCAGCCCGAGGGCAAGCGATTCAATTCCGCGTATTACGTTGATCTTCTCCCCTCGGATCTCATGTACCCGCTGTATCAAAAAATGGACGTGGATCTGGGGTGCGACGAGAATCTTCTCTGCTATGAATACCGCGTAAAGGGCATTCCCTTCCTGGTTCTGAATACCCCCGCATATCCCCTCATCGAGGGCAAGGCGGTTCCCGAGCGTTCCACTCCCGCTCACACCATGGAGCAGGCGGAATGGCTGCAGGCGCGCCTTTCGGAGATCGAGGCAGAGCTGGGGCAAAACGCCGTCATCTTCGTATCGTCGCACTATCCGTTCCATCCGAACTCCTTCGGGGAGGTCAATGCACAGGTGTTCCTTAAGATGGAGGGGCTTTTGAACCGTTATCCCAATCTGTTCTATTTTTACGGGCATCATCACGGGGGAAACCAGCATCCCACCCTGCGGGAGACCCGCGAGAATCTGGCGTCTCATACGCCCGTCGCCTTTGACGGGGACGTGCATCCCGTGGAGTCCTACGATCGCGCCCGCCTGCGCTCCGATGTGATCCGTGCGCTGGGCTTCTGCGATAACTACGGCGGAAGCATGTCCTATTATAAAAACGACTATTTTGCCAACGACGGCAAGAAGAAGCCCACCTACCTGACCCACATTGAGGTTCCCTTCTTCCAGGGGCTTGCCGTGCAGGTCTACGAGGATCGGGTGGTTCTGACCATGAATAACTTCGGAACCAAAAAGGGCGTTTCGGATCACCTTCCCGATTCGTCCTATTCCCTCAAGCCGTTGGTTCGCATGCTGAAAAAATGACCAATCCCATCTATTACCTGCTGGGGCGCCTCTGTATCTTCTGCGGGCGCACCGTTGAGCCTGCGGGCGACGGGATCTGTCCTCAATGCGCCGAGGAATTGAAGCGGGATGGGCTGATTCTGTCGGTCTCGGACCGTCGGGAGACTGTGTCTCTTTATCGCTACGGCGGCGTGGTTCGCCACGGTCTGTGGCGCTTCAAGTATCGGGGCTGTGCCGAGCTTGGACGGGATTGCGGGGTGCGGCTGGCGGAGGCGTATCGGATGCTGAACGATTCCGCTCACGTAGTCACCTGCGTGCCCCGTGCCAAGGACGGCTTGCCGAGGTTGTACAATCAAAGCGCCGTCATTGCCAAGGTCATGGCGAAGCGGCTGTCGTTACCCTTTGACGGGGAATTGCTCTTCAAGCGAAACGGCGCCCGACCTCAGCCTCTTTGCACGAGTGCGGCAATGCGGCGGCACAATGCGAATTACGCCTATCGGAAGGGACCCTCCAAGCGGGATCTGACGGGAAAGACGGTGCTTTTGGTTGACGATCTGTTTACCACGGGAGCCACCGCCAACGCCTGCGTGCAGGTTCTGAAAAAATCGGGAGCCGCCCACGTTCTGATCTATACGGCGGCGCGGTCCGATCCCTCTCTGCATAAGCGCCTCGTCCGAAGCCTGAAATATCGCCACGTGACCGAGGAATTCGGGGATTGCTCCGAGTTTCGGGGGCGGCGGTTTCGTAGGGTTCGGTAATCGTTCCTTTTCTGTGACATTTCTCGCCGAGGTCTTGACTTCGGCGAGTTTTTGCGTTACAATAGACTTGTAATCTTCTGCGGCTCGGACACCCGCGGAGGGAAGAGAAAATTTCATGTTTCGGACGGAGAACAGTATGAACAAAAACGTTTTGATCGGACAATCCGGCGGCCCCACGGTTGCCATTAACGCCACCCTTTCGGGCATCATCAAGGGATGCCGCGAGCTTTATCCCGATTCGGTGATCTACGGAGCGCGTAACGGGGTCAAGGGAATTCTGGCGGACAATCTGGTTCGCCTCAACGAGCAGGTTGCGACCCAATCCCAGGCGTATGCCCTGGAAACTACCCCTGCGGCGGCGCTGGGGTCCTGCCGTATGAAATTGCCTGCGGATCTGAACGATCCCGTTTACGACGTGATTTTCGGTGCCTTTGAGCGCTACGGCATCGGAGCCTTCTTCTATATCGGCGGAAACGATTCCATGGATACCGTGGATAAGCTTTCCCGCATTGCCGCGCGGGACGGGAAGCCCATTCGTATCATCGGTGTTCCCAAGACCATCGACAACGACCTTCCCTTTACCGATCATACCCCCGGCTTCGGCTCGGCGGCGAAGTACGTGGCAACCACCATCCAGGAGATCGCCTGCGATTGCGCCGTGTACCCCGAGCCCTCGGTCACCATTGTGGAGATCATGGGACGGGACGCGGGCTGGCTGACGGCGGCGGCAGGCATTCCCCGTCTCATCGGTGAGGATTGCGCCGATCTGATCTACCTTCCCGAGGTGGACTTCGATCGGGATCGTTTTCTGGACGATCTGCGCCGCAAGCTGAAGGAAAAGACCAATCTGGTGGTCGCTGTTTCGGAGGGAATTCACAGCGCCGACGGCACCCTCATCGGGGCGGATCCCTCGGGAAAGCCCGACGCCTTCGGTCACACCATGCTCTCGGGCGCCGCGTACGCTCTGCGGGAGCTGGTCAAGCGGGAGATCGGCTGCAAATGCCGCTCGGTGGAGCTGAACATTCCTCAGCGTTGCGCCTCCCATTGCCTTTCCGCCACCGATATTTCCGAATCGGTCTGCTTGGGCAGAGCCGCAGTCAAGGCTGCCTATGAAGGAAGAACGGGATTGATGATTACCTATATTCGCCGCCCCGGCTCTCTGTACGCGCTGGACTACGGCACCGTTCCCGTCAGCGAAACCGCCAATAAGACCAAGTACGTCCCCGTCAAGCACATCGTGCCCGGCGGATGCGACGTGACCGACGAGCTGTTGAAGGAACTGGCGCCTCTCATCGTGGGAGAGATCGACGCTCCCCGCCGCTCGGGGTTGCCTTATCATTTCAAGATCAAATAAAAAATATCATTCGGAAGGAAGGTCTTTTCATGTTTTATTACCGTCGCATGCGCTTTCCTCAGGGCAAGGTCAAGGCGTTGACTCTGAGCTAC
>JAFPBP010000237.1 GCA_017424085.1 Clostridia bacterium | reverse complement strand
GTTTTGACGGGTAAGGATACGAAGCTGACCCAATTTTTCCCCCATACCAAGGCTTATCTTGCTTCGATCCGCTTCGGGATCAAGACCGATACTGCCGATGTCACAGGGGAGATCATAGAGCGTTCCTCTCTCCCCACCGAATCGGAATTCCGTGCCGTATTGCCTTCCCTCGTGGGAAAATGCGAGCAGGTTCCTCCCATGTATTCTGCCGTTCACGTGGACGGAAAGCGTCTCTACGAATTGGCGCGGCAGGGAGTTGAGGTGGAGCGGCAAGCCCGCCCCGTGGAAATTTTTGATTTGTCTTTTGTTGATTCTGTCGGAGATGGTGAATTCCGCTTTTCGGTCACCTGCTCTGCAGGAACGTACATCCGAACCCTATGTGAGGATCTTGCGGATCGGCTGGGGCTGTGCGCCGCTATGTCCGCCCTTCGCCGCACCGAATCCAACGGGTTCTCTCTGGACGGCGCTCATGCTCTTTCGGAGGTTTTGTCCGCCGCGGAGGAGGGGAGACTTTCCGATCTTTCCCTGACCTGCGAGGCGGCGTTTGCGCACCTTCCCAACGTGGTCGTTCCCTCCAACGGGGAGCGCTTCTATTGCAATGGGGGTGTTTTGACCGCCAACCGTCTCTCCGGACTCGGAGATGACGGATTGTACCGCGCTTACGGCGAGAGCGGTGCGTTTTTGGGGCTTTTGTCTCTGTCCGAAGGGATCGCCAATGCGGCGTTTCTGAAGGACGAGCCGTGATTTTTTTACACTCTGACGAGAGGAGGAATGAGGCTTGACCTACGTTACCGTGGGCGATTTTGACGGAGTTCATCAGGGGCATCGCACCCTGCTTCGTCGCATGGTTACCGCAGCAGCGGAGCGGAATGCCCGAACGCTTGCGATCACCTTTGATCGTAATGCAAAAGCGTTCCTGGGTGGGACACCGTCCCTTTGTCTTTCCTCTCCCGAGGAAAAGCGGGCTCTGATCCTGGCGGAAGGGGTTGATGAGGTCGTCTCGCTTCCCTTTGACAAAGCGTTTTCTCAGATTTCCGCAAATAAGTTTCTCGCGTTGCTTCGGACGAAATTCGATTGCACCGATCTGTTTGGCGGCGAGGATTTTCGCTTCGGTCGCAACGGCGTCGGACGGTTGACCGACGGCATGGTTTCCGAGGGGATTCTTCAGCACGTGGTGGACTTCAAGACCGATTTTGTCAAAATTTCTTCTTCCTCGATCCGATCCGCGCTTCATGACGGAATGGTTGACCGAGCCAATTTATGGTTGGGGTATGCCTATTCGATTTCGGGCGTTGTGACCGAAGGAAAGCATCTTGGGCGCACCATCGGATTCCCCACCATCAATATCACGCCCCCTGCGGAGAAGGTCCTTCCGTGCAACGGCGTGTACATAACCGAAACCCTTTCGGACGGAACGGTCTATCGCTCCGTTACCAACGTGGGCGTCCGTCCTACCGTAGAATCCAACGGAGAACGCAACGTCGAAACTCATTTGCTTTATGCTGACGGGGATTTTTACGGGAAGGCTGTCACGGTTCGTTTTCTTGCTCATTTACGGGACGAGATTCACTTCCCCGACGTTAGCGTTATGATGCAACAGCTTCGCGCGGATCGGGATGCGGCGTTCGCATGGCACGAGAATGGAATGTTCCCGAACCAATAAATCGCGCCGAAATCTGAGGATTTTTAGTAATATGTTACAAAAAAGCCATTGCAATTTCGGGGCAAGTATGGTATAATATATATAAAGCGTTTTGTTTAGTACTTCTGTTCAACCTGCATCGGAGTGCAGGTTTGATTACGGATGAAACCGAAAAAAGGATAGGGGCAAATTATGGCTGTCAAAATGTACCAGGAACTGATCCAGAAAACTCAGGATCTCACCGATCGCGTGATCGGAATTGTGGACGAAACCCATACGATCACCGCCTGCAGCGATCTTTCGATGATCGGGCAGACCGTGGAGGAGAATATCTCGGAATATTTCACGATGTCCGACGTTGCCGTGATCAACGGCTTTACGTACCGTGTCATCGGCGGCCGTGTTCGCTACGACAGTTACGTGTTCGTGAAGGGGAATGATGCTACGGCGGATACCTTGTCCGGCGTTCTCTCCGCTTCCTTTGGCGCAATGCAGGATTACTATGACGAAAAGTATGACAAGACCAACTTCGTCAAGAACGTTATGCTTGAAAATATCCTGCCCGGCGATATCTATCCCAAGAGCAAGGAATTGCATTTCAACGGCGATGTTCCCCGTGTGGTCATTTTGATCCGTCTCGTGGACCGTACCGAGGTCTTCGCATACGATATTGTACAGAATCTGTTCCCCGAAAAGACCCGTGATTTTGTGATCAACGTGGGCGATAACGATATTGCCCTGGTCAAGGAGGTCAAGACGGGGGTTCAGCCCCGCGATCTGGAAAAGCTTGCCCGTTCCATCGTGGATACCCTGAACTCCGAGTTCTATACCCGTGCTGTGGTCGGCATCGGTACCGTAGTCAACAGCATGCGCGAGCTGTCCCGATCCTATAAGGAAGCGCAGGTCGCTATCGAGGTAGGCAAGGTGTTCGACGTGGAGCGCGTCATTATGAGCTACTCCAATCTGGGCATCGGCCGTCTGATCTATTACTTACCCACCACCCTGTGCAATATGTTCCTCGCTGAGGTGTTCAAGCGCGGCTCGGTGGAATCCCTGGATCACGAAACTCTTTTTACGATCCAGAAGTTCTTTGAAAACAATCTGAACGTGTCCGAAACCTCTCGGAAATTGTTCGTTCACCGTAATACCCTTGTCTATCGTCTGGAAAAGATCCGCCGCCTGACCGGTCTGGATCTGAAGCAGTTTGACCATGCCATCGTGTTTAAGGTGGCTTTGATGGTTCGTAAATATCTGGAATCCAACCCGACGAAGTATTAATCGGAGGTCCCCATTTTGATTCAGTTTGTCAACGTTTCCAAGCGGTACGAAAAGGGCGATACCGTCGCGTTGCGGAAGATCAATCTTCGCATCGAGGACGGAGAGTTCGTTTTTATCGTGGGAAATTCCGGTGCGGGTAAGTCTACCATGGTCCATTTGTTGACCTGCGAGGATGTACCCACCCGCGGCGACGTGATCGTGGACGGGCAGAATACCAAGCAGCTGAGCCGCCGTCAGATCCCCAAGTACCGCCGCAGAATCGGCATTGTGTTTCAGGATTTCCGCCTGATCCCAAATCTGAACGTATACGATAACATCGCCTTCTCCCTTCGGGTCGTGGGCCGTCGCCGCAAGGAGATTAAGCGTCGCGTTGCCCGTGCCATGGAGCTTGTGGGGTTGTCTCATAAAGCAAAGGCATATCCCGATCAGCTGTCGGGCGGTGAGCAGCAGCGTGTTGCCGTGGCGCGTGCTATCGTCAATAATCCCACGTTGATTATTGCCGACGAGCCTACGGGGAACGTGGACCCCTCTCTGTCCTTGGAGATCATGGAGATGCTTTTGCGCATCAACCGTATGGGGATCACCGTCGTGGTCGTCACCCATGAGCAGCATCTTGTTGACCGTATGGATCAGCGCGTGATCCGCATTGAAAAGGGTCGCGTGGTCACCGATACGGCAAACGAGTTTGATTATGACGAAACGGAGGCAGAATCGGATGAGTCTTGACAGCCTTTGGTTTCTGATCAAAAGCGCCTTTCACAATTTGTTCCGCAACCTGCTTCTGACCGCAGCATCGGTTACGGTTCTGACCATTTGTCTTTCTCTCTTGGGAAGCTCCGCCTTGGTGGTCCGCAATATGAACGCCTTCGTGGACGAGATCGGAGAGAGCCGCATCGCCGTTTTCCTCGAGGAGGATATGACCGATCTTGACATCGTTCTTTTCAAGGACAAGCTTCTTGCCATCGGGAATATCGGCGACGTTACCTACGAGACCAAGGAGCAGGCGATGGAGAATTACATGGAATCCATCGGTTCCGATACGGGAATGGAGGAGGCGCTTGACCCCGAAATCTTCCGTGCATCCCTGATCTTTGAAATTCTCGACATCTCCAAGTATGACCAGACTCTGTATGAGATTCAGAAGCTGGACGGCGTCGGCGATATCCGGGAACGCCGCGACGTGGTGGAAGGGATCCTTCGCGTGAAGCAGATCCTTTTGTTCCTGTCGATCTGGGTGATCCTGTTGTTCCTCGTGGTTTCCATGTTTATTATCACGAACTCGGTCAAGCTCTCGGTCTATGCCCGCCGTCTGGAGATCAATATTATGAAATACGTGGGTGCAACCGACTTTTTCATCCAGATGCCGTATTTTATCGAAGGTATGATCATCGGTCTGATCTCGGGTGCCATTTCGTTTTTCATTCAGCTTTACGTGTATAACGCCGTTCTTTATCCCATCCTTTCCGAAATCTTCACTCCGCTGTCCTTCGTTTCCGAGATCGGGTTCTGGATCCCCTTCTTCCTGATCTGCGGAGGAATCGTCGGTATCGTTGGTTCGGTGTATCCCGTAAAGAAATACCTCAAGGTCTGATCGTTTCGTTTTTCTCTCTAAGGTGGTTTTATGACAAAAAAAGTTCTTTCCCTGCTTCTCGTTGCCGTTCTTTCCATCGGATTGCTTCCTTCTCTCTTTTCTCCCGTTTTGTCTGCTGCCCCCTCGTCCATCGACGAGGCAAAGGACATGATCAAGGAGTATCAGGAGAAGTATAAGCTTCTTGAGGCGGAACTGAAGAAGCTGGAGGCACAGAAGGACTCCTACGTGGAGCAGAAGCAGCTTCTGGAGCAGCAGATCGGGGAGCTGGAATCTGAGATCTCCGCCTACGATCAGGTGATCGCCGAGCTTGACGCCGAGATCGCCGCCCTGGATGCCCGATGTGCATCTGCGCAGGAGGAGTATGATAAAAACATAGATAAGTTCCGTGCTCAGGCCCGAGCCTCCTATGAAAGCGGTACCACGACCTATCTCGAGGTCCTGCTGGGGGCGGGATCCTTTTCGGAGTTCCTTCTTCGTTTGGATTACGTAAAGCAGGTCGCTCTTTATGAGCGGGAGCTTCTTGATAAGATCTTGGCAAGCATGGCGTCTATCCGCGAAGCGCAGGCTGAGATCGAGGTTCGCAAGGTCGAAGCGAAGGAAGCCCGCAACGTTCTCAAGGCTCGAAAGAGCGAGGTCGATGCGAAGAGCTCGCAGATCTCCGCAATCATCAAGACTATAACGTCCAACGAGGCTCTCCTGGAAAAGCAGCAGGATATGGCGCACAAGCAGGAGGAAGAGCTGAACGACTGGATCGAGAAAGAGCTTGCCGGTGCCGATTCCGACGTGAAATATGACGACAGTAAATGGATCTGGCCCGTTGCCAAGGCAAGCTACAATTACGTTTCCTCCGGTTACGGTTGGCGTACCCTGCGCGGAAAGCGTCAGTACCATTACGGGATTGACATCGCCGCACCCAAGGGGACTCCCATCTACGCCTCCAAGTCGGGCAAGGTAAAGTCCGCCAAGTGGGTTACCACGGGCGGCGGCTGGCAGGTCTGCATCGATCACGGCGGTACTTATTACACCTACTATAACCATATGAACAGCCGTCCCATCGTTAAGGCGGGGCAGATGGTTTCTCAGGGTCAGGTGATCGGCTACGTGGGAACGACCGGTAACTCCACGGGATATCATCTCGACTTCCGTATCTACTATCAGGGCAAAGCCGTGAATCCTGCGAATTATATTAAAAATCCCTATTGATCCCGAAGGTGATTCTTATGAAAAAAACCGTGAAAGGTGTTCGTTACGGAACCGTCTTTTTTCTTCTCGTAACGGCGATCATCCTTACCGCAGTCGCAACGTATTTCTACGTCAGCGGAAAGGTGGACAACCTGAGCCGAAATCAGCAGCTTTACAATAAGCTGAACAAGGTTGACGAGTTGGTTGACAAGAACTTCATTCTTTCCATCGATCCCATCACGGGGAACGATACGATCCTGGATTGCATCATCGAAGGCTATCTGGAGGGGCTGGGGGACGAGTTCTCTTATTATCTCGACGAGACCGACTATCGTTTGTCCTCCAATATTACCGAGGCTGAGGGCTTCGGGATCGGGATCCGTGCCGCTTATGACAAAAAGACGGGAACGGTTCTTGTGGAATACGTTCAGAACAATTCTCCCGCGCAGGAGTCGGGTCTCCGCAAGGGGGATCTGATCCTTTCGATCAACGGAAACGACGTGACCAAGCTCGGATATCGCAATGCGGTTTCCTCCCTTTTCGGGGTTGAGAATTCTCAGGTGGTTCTGACGCTTCGTCGTGGCGATGAAACTCTGTCCGTCAGCGTTCGTCGCGCTCGCTTTGAACCCTTTACCGTTCGCTATAAGCTTCTGGAATCGGGAATCGGCTATATTTATCTTGCCGACTTTGATCTTTCTACTCCCGCCGAGTTTTCTGCCGCGCTGGAGGCTCTTCGTTTGTCCGGAGCCCGCGGCATCGTTCTGGACCTGCGTGCCAACGGCGGCGGCAGCTTTGAAGCTATGCTTTCCGTCCTTGATTCGGTTATGCCGTCGGGCATCATGTGCACGATTTCCGATATGACCGACGGAGGTACGGTAACTTCTCATTATTCCGATGAGGCTCATATGTCCGAATCGATCATTCTCCTTCAGAATGCTGCAACCTCGGATGTGGCTGAGGTTTTTGTGTCTGCTCTTCAGGATACAGGCACCTCCGTCGTCGGTACCGTTTCTCGCGGAAAGGGCGTTGGTCAGCGGGATATTCCTCTGTCCGACGGTACAGCGATCCATATTTCTACTTACGAATATATCACTCCCAACGGGACATATTTTAATGGGCAAGGGATTCTGCCCAATCTTTCCGTTCCTCTGTCTCAGATCAGCGTGGAGGATATTCTGAATTTGTCCCTTTCGGAGGATACGCAGCTTTCCACTGCCCTTCAGCAGCTGCGTGCGCAACTCGGAACTTCCTGAATTTGATTTCTCGGTTTCGATTCGGTCTTCTGTGGAAGGTCGGATCGATTGCTTTTGTCTGTCGGAGGATATACACCTTTGAAAAAGAATCTTGATCTGATCCTGTCGGTTGTTTTTACCGCAATTATTACCTGCGCCGCCACGTGCTATGTCTTTCTCGTTGTTCTTGATAAGGATGATGATCCCTTCTTTACAACCATGAAAGAGCTGCAGGATGTCATTGATGATAATGCCATTTTTGAGTTTGACCGCGCCGAAGCCGAAAAGAATGCGGCAAACGGGTATCTTTCCGCTCTGGATGACGACTACCGTGAGTTCTGGACCAAAGAAGAGTTTGAGGCTCATGAGTCCTCCAATGCGGGAAATTTCACCGGAATCGGGGTGTCCATTCAGGCGACCGAGCCCATCGGTGACGGTATTTTTGTTTATCGCGTCCTTGGAAATTCTCCCGCAGAGAAGGCGGGGATCCTTCCGGGTGACCTGATCGTATCCCTGAACGGGCGTTCCGTTGCAGGGCGCAATTACGAGGAGGTTTACACCGAAATGGGGATCTCCGAAGGGGAGACCATGACCCTGACCGTTCAACGGGACAGCGGGGGAGGAGAGTCTTCGGTCAAAGACATTTCCGTGACCTCTCAGAGGTTCGTTCAACGGTACGTTGATTGGCGCATGATCGGAACGGTCGGCTTTATTCGCATCCACTCCTTTGTGGGGAATTCTGCGCAGGAGTTTGAGGATGCTCTGAATGCCCTGCTGGAAGCGGGTGCAAAGAGCTTCGTGTTCGATCTTCGTAATAATCTGGGCGGAAGTCTGCATTCCGTTGAGCACATTCTGGATCTTCTCGTCTCAAAGGGTGAGGAGCTTGTCGTGCTCAAGTTTAAGGATTCCGAAGAGATCCACCATGCCAAGGTCGATTCCAAGACCACTGCGCCCATGGTCGTTCTGATCAACGGGGAGTCTGCCAGCGCCAGCGAATTGATGGCGTCTTCGCTTCGGGACCTGAACGGCTCCAAGCTGATGGGAACCCGCTCCTTCGGGAAAGGCATCGGTCAGACCACTTACCGCCTCTCCGACGGTTCTGCGGTGAAAGTGACCTCCTTCTATTATCTGACCGCAGGTCGAAACTATTATCACGGTGTCGGTCTTGCTCCCGACGTTGAAATCGCTCTGGATGATGCTCAGACGAAGTATTTTTATTCTTTGAATGAAACCAACGATCCCCAACTGCAGGGCGCTTTGGAATATCTTTCCGGCCTTGCTCAATAAATCTGTCATCGAAACCAATTTATTATAAATAAAGGAGATAAACTCATGTCTCAGCCCATTTTTCTGACCCGGGAGGGTCTTACCAAACTGGAAGAAGAACTTCATTATCTGAAAGCCACCAAGCGCGGCGAGGTTGCGGAACGCATCAAGGAAGCCCGCGGCTTCGGTGACCTTTCCGAAAACAGTGAATATGATGCCGCTTGCGAAGAATCCGCTATGGTGGAGGCTCGCATCCGTACTCTGGAAGAGCAGCTGAAGCTGGTTCAGGTCGTGGATAACAGCGAGATGAAGAACGATCTTGTTCATATCGGCTCCACGGTCCGTCTGTTGGACTATGAGTTCGACGAAGAGGTTGAATATTCTATCGTCGGTATGACCGAATCCAACCCCGCCGAAAATAAGATCTCCGATCAGAGCCCCGTCGGGAAAACCCTGCTCGGTCATCGCGTCGGCGATACCGTGGTTGTTTCTGCGCCCGGCGGTGAATACACCTATAAGATTCTTGCCATCGTTCTTTCCGAATAAGAGATTCATTTCCTTGCTTCCCTGAAAGGCTGATATCCATGTCCGATTTCCAATCAAAAGCCCAAAATATCTGGTATCATTACAAATTTCATATTCTGGTGGGGCTGTTCCTGCTGGCAACGATTCTGATCTGCCTGTACAGCTGTGCCACCAAGCCTCAATTTGATATTCAGGTCTACTACGTCAGCGGCTCCTCCCGCATCTACAACGAGCAGTTGGATTGGCTGAAGTCTGCCGTTGCGAAGCATTGCGGCGATACCAACGGGGACGGTGAGATCACCGTTGCCGTGACGGGGCTGAAGGTGGGGGTCAATACCGATCCCTCCATGCGTGCTCAGTATATGAACGCCGTGCACGCAGGCGAGGTCATGCTTCTGTTCGGCGATGCGGAAGGGATCAGTTATTTGTATCAGAACGGCTTTATTCAGCCTCTCACCGAGTTCTCCGATGATCTGGACGGAGACGGCTATGCCTGGGTGGTTTCCGATTCCGCCTTTGCGGCTCAGACCGAAGGCTTTGAACTGTTTGACGGAAGCAACGTCTACGTTTCCCTTCGGATCTTTGACGATACCTGGGCGTCTGCCCTCGGTTCTGCAAAGAATAATTATAAAATCGCCTGCGATACACTGCGCTCCATGATCGCATTGGAGGCTTCGGAGGGGGAGGAATAATCTTGTCTAATCTTGCATATCATTTCGGGAAAGGGTTGTATCTGAACGTTACCAATCGTTGTACGAACGCCTGCTCCTTCTGCATCCGAAACGGGCACGATACCGTGGGGGACAGCGACGTTTTGTGGCTGACCTCCGAGCCCACGGCGGATGAGCTTTGGAATGCTCTTTTGCAGGAGCTTCTTCCCGAGACCGAGGAGATCGTCTTTTGCGGCTACGGGGAGCCCCTGATGCGTTACGACGTGGTTCTGGAGCTTTGTCGCCGCATCCGCGCTCATTGCACCCTTCCCATTCGGATCAATACCAACGGCCACGGCGATCTGATTTCGGGGCAATCCTTGGCGCCTCAGCTTCGTGGGCTTGTGGACGTTGTGTCGATCAGCCTCAACGCCCCCAACGCCGCGCGATACGATGAGATCTGTGCTCCCGTTTACAGTAACGCCTTCGACGCAGTTCTGGCGTTCGCAGTATCCTGCAAGGAGTTCGTTCCCACCGTTTGCTTTTCCGTGGTGGATCAGCCTCTGACACAAGATGAGATCGCCGCTTGCCAAGAGGTCTCCGACAGGCTTGGCATCCCCCTGCGCGTCCGCGCCTTTGAATGAACTTTCTTTGACATTGCGCCCCTCGCTTCATAAGTTTCTCCTCTCGGGTAATACTTTGTATGTATTACGTTTCGGGAAGGGGAAACAGGATTATGAAAGCAGTTGTTTGGGCGGGTGGCTTCGGAACCGGATTGGGACCTCTCACGGAGGGGACCCCGGCGGCATGCGTTCCGATTGCGGGGGTTCCCTGCATTGTCCGTTCGATGCGACTATTGGCATCAAGCGGAGTTCGGGAATTTCACGTTTCATTATTTCACTCCCCGCAGGAGGTTCGGAATGTACTGTCCGACCCTGCTCTTGCGGAGTGCACAGTTTTGTATCATGCCGAATCGGTTCCCTTGGGAACGGCAGGTGCCGTAAAGAATTGTCTTCCGTTTTGCGATGAGGATTTTCTGGTCATTCGGGGAGACTGTTCCTTTGATTTTGATCTGACCGATGCCATTGCATTTCATCGCTCGCATCGAGGTCCGCTGACCGTTGTTTCTTCCCGTGCGGAGGCTTCGGGTGTTGGGACCCTTCTGGCGGATTCCGAAGGTCGGATCACCCGTTATTCACCCCCGTGTGACGGAAATCTTCCTTGCTCTGACGAGGTGGATACGGGGATCTACCTTTGCTCCTCCCATCTTTTGGAGTTGATCCCGAACGGCTGTTGCGATTTTTCCAAGGATGTTTTGCCTCAGCTTCTCGGTCAAAATGTTCCCTTGTATCGCTATGCCTCGCAGGGCTATTGGAGCGATCTTGGGTCGGTATCTTCTTATTTGAAATGTAACCGCAGGTTTCTTGCAATGGAAGGGGATCGCATCCATACCGTTCCCGATTCCGAAACCGTGGTTGAATCTCCTTGTTATATCGGAAAAAACGTTTCCTTGCAAGGTTGCCACGTGGGGCCGTATACGGTCATCGGCGATAACTGCATTCTCAAGGGCACCCGATTGGAGGGGTGCGTTTTGGAAAGCGGGGTCGCCTGTTCTGTAGGCTCGGTTGCCAGGAATGCCGTGCTTTGTCATCATGCTGTTTTACGGGAGGATTCCCGCATCGGGGATGATTGCGTCATCGGTGCTGATTGTGAGATCGGCAGCGGTGCCACCGTTCCTGCGGGGGTGAAGATCTACCCGTCGAACCGAATCCCTCCCAACGTTTTCGTTTCGGGCTCGGTTCATCATAAATTGCGTACCCTGATCCCCGACGAGGGGAAAATTCTGTTCCCCTACGGCCGTGACTTCGGAGGAGCGATGATCTTTGAGATCGGGCGGGCTCTTGCGGAGCAGTTTGACGGCGACGTTGTGGTGGGGCGAGCGGAACAACGGGATTCCTCTGCCGCCATGACCTTTTGCGGCGGGGTGATCTCCTGCGGAAAAAACGTATACGATACGGGGATCAACGATCTTCAGCGGTTTCGCTTTACCGTGCGCAACTACGCGTTTCGGTGCGGTGCGTTTTTTCAACGAAACTATTCCAATCTTGTCCTGCGTTTGTTCGACGGAAACGGAATGCCTCTTTCCGTAAGTCAAGCGGATCAGTTTATCCGCATTCTTTCGGAGGGCGGTTGCTGTGGTGAGCAGGAGGGATTGTATCGGGTCTTCCGCGGCGGCTCCAAGTCCTATTTGTCGTATCTGAGATCCTTTGGCTTGCCTTCACGCACCAACCTGCGCGTGACCCCGTCTCAGATCCTTTTGCCTCTCTTGCCCCGCTCTTCCGACGCATCCGCTTGCGAACGGCTTCGGATCGGGGATGAGTGGATTCGGGCAGAGCGCCATGACGGGGATCCCTTTGACGAATCCTATCTGACCCTTGCCGCCTGCATTTCCTTGGGACGAAAGGAATCTCCCGTTTACGTTCCTCAGCATTTGCCCGAGATCGCGGATCGAATCGCTTCCTCGTACGGGTTCCGCATCCGCCGCATTGGCGCAGAGGATCCGCACGTGCGAAAATTATACCCCCTCACCGATCCCAACGTTTGCGCAATTCTGATTTTGCGTTTGCTGGAGGAGGAACGGTGCGGCTTTGGTGATTTTGTTGCTTCTCTGCCGCCCTTTTGTGTCAAGCATCGTGACGTGTCCGTTCCGATGTCTCGGGGTGCGGTTCTTCGTCGCCTTTCTTCGGTCGGTGGAGATCTTGGGGATGGAATGCTCTTTCGTGACAGGGGCGGGTCTGTCCGTGTTATTCCCAAGGAAAATCCCAATATCTTTCGGGTTTTCGGAGAAGCCGCAAATTCCGAGACGGCTGAAGAGCTGTGTGAATTTTATACTAAGAAACTGAAAGGGCTGAAGCCCGATTAACGGTCCGCACCTGCGGATCATACATAGAACTGTTTGTATTACTATAGGAGGATTATTTTGAAAAAAATTGAAAAAATCAGAATCATACCCTTGGGTGGTTTGAACGAGATCGGCAAGAATATGACCCTTGTCGAGTGCGGTAAGGATATTATCGTCGTGGACTGCGGGATGGCGTTCCCCGACGAGGACCTGCCCGGCGTTGACTACGTGATTCCCGACGTGCAGTATCTGATCAAAAATAAGGATCGTGTTGCCGCCATTTTTCTGACCCACGGTCATGAGGACCACATCGGGGCATTGCCTTACGTGCTGCGGGAGTTGGACGTTCCCGTGTACGGAACGCGCATGACCCTTGGGATCGTTATCAATAAATTGCGTGAGTTCCGTTTGGACAAAAGCGCAAAGCTCATGCAGGTTTCGGCAGGGGATACGGTGAAGATCGGCTCCATGTCCGTGGAATACGTTCACACCAACCACTCCATCGCAGACTCCGCCGCCCTTGCGATCCATACCCCCTGCGGCGTTATTTTCCATACGGGGGACTTTAAGATCGACGCCAGCCCCATCGACGGGGACGTGATCGACCTTCCCCGCATCGGCGCTCTGGGGAAAGAGGGTATTCTTGCCCTGTTGTCCGACTCTACGGGTGCGGAGCGTCCCGGTCATTCCATGAGCGAAAGCCGCGTGGGAAGCTCTCTGAACGAGATCTTCCGCCGTGCCGATAAAAAGCGTATTATTATTGCAACCTTTGCCTCCAACGTGCACCGCGTTCAACAGATCATCAATCTGGCGATCCAGTACGGGCGCCGCGTTGCGGTCAGCGGCCGCAGCATGGTAACGGTTCTTGAGGCTGCCATGCAGCTGGGGTATACCACCGTTCCCAAGGGCGTTCTGATCGATATTGACAAGATCAAGAAGATTCCCCCCGAGCAGCTGGTGGTCATTACCACGGGAAGCCAGGGCGAGCCCATGTCCGCTCTCTACCGCATGGCGTATTCGGAGCATAAGGTGGTTGAGATCAACGAAAAGGACCTGGTCATCGTGTCCGCCACCGCCATTCCGGGCAACGAAAAGCCTGTTGGAAACATGGTCAACGAGCTGATGCGCTCGGGCGCTGAGGTTGTCTATGAATCTCACAATGAAATCCACGCTTCGGGTCACGCATGCCAGGAAGAGCTGAAGATGATGATGGGCTTGACCCGCCCCAAGTTCTTTATTCCCGTTCACGGCGAATACCGCCACCTGTGCCGTAGCGCAAGCCTTGCGGAGAGCATGGGCATTGAGCGGGATCGCATCCTCATTGCAGACATCGGTGACATCATTGAGTTGGATAAATCCTCGGCAAAGATCGTCGGAACCGTTCCCGCGGGCAGAGTTCTCGTGGACGGCTTGGGCGTGGGCGACGTGGGTAACGTGGTTCTGCGGGACCGCAAGCATCTGGCGCAGGACGGACTCGTCGTTGTGGTTGCCGTGGTCAACGGGAGCAACGGTGAGGTTCTGACGCCTCCCGAGATCGTCACTCGCGGATTCGTTTATATGAAGGAAAACGGCGATCTGATGGGTGAGGTCCGTGATCTTACCGCAAGCGTTTTGTCCCGTTGCGCCAAGGTTCGGCAGGGCGATTCGGCGTTCAACGCCAAAAATCGCGTGCGGGATGAGCTGGATAAGTTCATTTTCGAGCGCACCAAACGCAAACCCATGATCCTTCCCGTGATCAAATATATCTGACGGAGGCATTGCTATGGATCCTATTTGCGCCTATTTCGATTCCTTGAAGGGAAAGTCGATCTCCGTTGTGGGGATCGGCGTCAGCCATCGCCCCCTGATCGCTCTTTTGCTGAGCCGTGGGCTGGACGTGACGGCGTATGACCGCAAATCTCTGGAGGATCTGGGAGAGTTCGGTCGGGAATATGCTCAAAAGGGCTTGAAGTTCGTTTTGGGCGACGGCTATCTGGACCGTCTGGAGGGGGATTATATTTTCAAAACCCCCGGAATGCGCGGCGACCTTCCCGCCTTTGAAAAGGCACGGGCGAGGGGGGCTGTGGTCACCTCTGAAATGGAGGTCTTCTTTCAGCTTTGTCCCTGCCCCATCTTTGCCGTAACGGGAAGCGACGGAAAGACCACGACCACCACTCTCATTTCCAAATTCCTCGCCGCCCGAGGAACCCGTTGCTATCTGGGCGGAAACATCGGAACGCCCCTGCTTCCCAAGATCTTTGAAATGACCCCCGACGACGTTGCCGTGGTGGAGCTGTCGTCCTTTCAGTTGAACGATATGCACCGTTCCGCTTCCACCGCCGTAGTCACCAACGTTGCCCCCAACCACTTGGATTGGCACGTGGATATGGCGGAGTACATCCAAGCCAAGCGAGCAGTCTTCTCTCACCAGAATGCAAGCGGTCGTCTCGTGTTGAATTACGATAATGAGATCACCCGCACCTTTGCCGAGGAGGCGAAGGGGGAGGTTCTGTATTTCTCCTTCCGCGGTCCCGTTCCCAAGGGCGTGTATCTGGATCGGGAGGGGAACATCTGCGTCACCGACGGTAATTCGGTCTCGGTTCTCATGCACCGCTCTCTGATCCGCATCATCGGGGATCACAACGTGGAAAACTATATGGCAGCCATCGCCGCCACTCTGGGCCACGTGGATTACGAAATCATCCGCACCGTTGCCGAAACCTTCGGCGGGGTGGAGCACCGCATGGAATTCGTCCGCGAGCTGGACGGAGTGAAATGGTATAACGACTCCATTGCCTCCAGCCCCACCCGCGTCATTGCGGGCTTGAAGGCGCAGACGCAGAAGATCATTATGCTTGCGGGCGGATACGATAAAAAGATCCCCTTCGAGCCCATGGTGCCTTACGTTCTGGAAAAGGTCAAGT
This sequence comes from Clostridia bacterium, assembly GCA_017424085.1. Classification (GTDB taxonomy): domain Bacteria; phylum Bacillota; class Clostridia; order Oscillospirales; family UBA644; genus RGIG995. Next base: position 2,847 of record JAFPBP010000237.1, on the reverse strand, counting down.
ATCTGATCCTGACGGGCGCCACGGCGGAAAAGATTCGGGACGCCATCGTTTCCCATCCCGATTACGATCCGACTTCCCTGACCATCGAAATGTCTCCCTCGTGGGATTACGCCATCGACCGTGCCCGTCAGGTTGCGCAGAAGGGCGACGTGGTGTCTCTGTCTCCCGCCTGTGCCTCCTTCGATTGCTTCGAAAACTTTGAGGTGCGCGGCGAATATTATAAGAATCGGGTGCGTTCGTTTACCTGATCGGAAAGGACGTTGCTATGGAACGCGAAGCCATCTCTCGGCTGGTCGCATCTCAGCGAGCCTATTTCGCCACGGGGCAGACCCTTCCCGTGGCTGCTCGTCTGACGGCTCTGAAACGCCTGCGGAATGCTCTGCGGGATAATCGGGAAAAGCTTGCTCTTGCCCTGCGAAGTGACCTTGGAAAGTCTGAATTTGAAGGCTATATGTGTGAGATCGGGCTTGCCATCAGCGAGATTACCTATCTCATCCGTCACCTGCGCTCCTTCGCGCGGGAGCGTACCGTTGCAACTCCTTTGCCGCAATTTCCCTCCCGAAGCTATGTCAAGCCCTCGCCTTACGGGGTGACGCTGATCATGAGCCCGTGGAATTATCCCCTGCTTCTGACCGTGGAGCCCCTTGCCGATGCCCTTGCCGCAGGCAACACCGCCGTCGTCAAGCCCAGCGCTTATTCCCCCGCAACAAGTGCTCTTTTGGCAGAGATCCTGGAGCGACTGTTCCCTTCGGAGTACGTTGCCGTGGTTTCGGGCGGACGGGAGGAAAACCAATATTTGTTGGAAGAAAAGTTTGATTACATCTTTTTTACGGGAAGCAAATCCGTGGGACAGCTGGTTCTGGAAAAGGCAGCGCGGTATCTTACCCCCGTCACCTTGGAATTGGGCGGAAAGAGCCCTTGTATCGTTCATCGTTCCGCCGATATTCCCGTGGCGGCGCGCCGCATCGTGTTCGGAAAATTCCTCAACTGCGGGCAGACCTGCGTGGCGCCCGATTACATTCTCTGTGATCCTGCGGTGAAGGATCAGCTGATTTCCTGTCTTTGCGCCGAGGTTCGCCGACAATTCGGGGAAAAGCCTCTGGAGAACGGTGATTACGGCAAGATCGTTTCCCGCAAGCATTTTGATCGCGTCTGCGGATTGATGGATCCCGAAAAGACTATTCTCGGCGGCGGGGCAGACGAGGCGACTCTTCGCATCGAGCCCACCATCCTCGATAACGTCACCTTCGACGATCCCGTTATGAAGGAAGAAATTTTCGGACCGATCCTTCCCATTCTCACCTTCGATTCCGAGGAAGAGATTATTTCCACCGTCAACGGCAACGACAAGCCCTTGGCTCTGTACGTTTTTGCCACCGACCGTGGGTTTATTTCCAACGTCACCTCCCGTTGCTCCTACGGCGGTGGATGCGTCAACGACGTGGTGATCCACCTTGCCACCAGCAATATGGGCTTCGGCGGGGTAGGGGAGAGCGGAATGGGCTCCTATCACGGAAAGGACGGGTTTGACACCTTCACCCATTATAAAAGCATCGTCCACAAGAAAAACTGGCTGGATCTTCCCATGCGCTACCAGCCCTACCGACCCTTCTACCGTCAGTTGATCGAATTTTTCCTTCGTTGAAAATGGCTCTTTTTTGAAATATCCTCGGGAAATTCTTGACTTTCCCGAGGATATGTGCTATACTTTAAGAAAAAACGGGAGGCATTCCTATGGCTGATACTTTGAAATTGCAATGTGCAAATAAACCGCTGATGGTGGCTCACCGCGGCGTTTCGGGACTGGAAAAGGAAAATACCAACGCGGCGTTCATCGCGGCGGGGAACCGTTCTTATTTTGGAATCGAAACCGACGTTCGTCTTGTCAAGGACGGAACCTACGTCTGCATCCACGATGCAAATACCGAGCGTGTGGCAGGGGATAACGTTGTCGCAGAGGATTGCTCCTACGAGCTTCTTCGCAAGATCCGTCTCTTCGATCGGGACGGGGTTAAGGGGCGCGAGGATCTTTGCCTGCCCACCATGATCGACTATATTCAAACCTGCAAGCGTTACGAAAAGGTTGCGGTTCTGGAGCTGAAGAGCAACTTTACTGTGGAAAATATGGCGGAAATGTGCAATATCATCGAATCTCTCGGCTGGCTGGATCATACCATCTTCATTGCTTTCGGCTTCCAGAATCTGGTCAATCTCCGTGAGGTTCGTCCTCAGCAGGCGGCACAGTATCTGATCAGCAAGGAATTTGACGCCGACGATCTTTGCGCCAAGCTGAACGAGTACAATCTGGACCTTGATATCTATCACGGCAGCCTGACTAAGGAATTGCTGGATCGCGTTCATGCCGACGGGCATAAGGTCAACGTCTGGACTGTCGATACCCTTGAGGTCGCCGAAAAAATGGCGGAGTACGGCGTCGATTTCATCACCAGCAATATTCTTGAATAAAGTGTGCATAAAAAATCGCAGAGGTTTAACCTCTGCGATTTCTTTTGTTGTCGTGGATTATTCTGCGGTTTCAGCGGCGGGAGCCTCTTCTGCAACGGCAGCGGGAGCCTTACCCAGATATTTTTCAGCGTATTCAGCATCGGACATCTTCAGGATCTTGATACCTTCGATGAGACCGAGGATGAACAGAATCACTTCACCGACGCCGCAGGTGAAGACAGTCAGGACAATGTGGAGGATACCCTTACCGATATCGCCCTTCATGAACTGAGGAACGCCCACGCAGTTGAAGATGAGGGTCATGATGCCGAACAAAACTTTGTTTTCCATACTCAAAAACTCCTTTTGGGTGTATTTTTATGACAATATTCTACCATATTG
>JAFPBP010000236.1 GCA_017424085.1 Clostridia bacterium | reverse complement strand
GCTGAACGGTGGAGGGAGGGCAAAGCACGTTACCGACCACGATCTGCGGTCCGTAGGGGGTTAAGTCGCTGTTTTGAGAGAAGAAATGGAAAAATCCCCCGTTCGCCCCCGCAAGGACGGTCTCGCCCCGTGCTTCGGCGTTGGCGGCGTGGGTCGCAACCAACTCGGTCACCCCCGAGGGCGCCGCCTCCACCGCCATGCGGGTCTTGGCAGGATCCCCCACCACCGCAAAGCCCTGCACGGGCTCCCCCGCGGCGTTGCGGTAATCGGCTTCGTAATAGGTCACGCCGTCGTCCCCCACCTCGCGGCGAAGCGCCAGCAGTCGAAGCCCCTTGGAGCATTCCCCCTGCCGCCAATGATAAACGAAATTCTGCTCCAGAATCGGCTCGTTGCGCGTAAGAGATTCCACTAAAAAGTCCATGCAACGCTCCCGCAGGAGAGGCGTTTCCCCGTCCAACACGAGCCCCTCGGGGCAACGGCGAAGGACGGCACGGTATTGAAAATAGGATTCGCAGGCGGAAGCAAAGGAGATGCAGGGGGCTTGCGCCGTCTCAACGACGGGCAGGGTCACCCCAAAAGCCTCGTTCAGCTTTTGCGCCAGAAGGGCGGCGTCGGCAGCGTATTGCGACGACGCAAGAATCGAAAAGGAAGACAAGGGTGTGTTGTCAATCCGGTAAGACATGATAAAACCTCCGTTTTTTCGTAGTATCCCGAGAGCTTCGGTATTCCAAGGGAGTCATCCCCGTTTCACGCTTGAACAGGCGGGCAAAATTCTGCGGGTCCATGCCCGTGAGGGTGGCGATCTGCCCCACGCCATACCCCCCGTTTTCCAAAAATGCGCACGCCTTGCGGATCCGAAGGCGGCAAAGGTAGCGATGGGGCGAAAATCCCGTCTGCTCCTTGAAGACGGTGGAGAAATACGCCCGATCCATCCCCACGGCGCAGGCGATCTCAGCCACGGTCAAGGGCTCGTAATAACGAGTCTCCATGATGCCCTCCGCCCGTCGCACCGCCGCATCCACCTTGGACGGGGAGGCGGTTCGCAGAAGATTCCCCAAAATCATGGAGATCCGCGCCGATTGGCGCAGCTCCAGCCCCGGATCGGTGCCGTCGTCGGAAAGCATTTCCTCCATCTGCGCAAGAGCCACGGAGAAAACCTCGGGGGGCGCAAAGGGCTGAGCGGAGGTGATTCCCGCACGGGCGAGGGTCTTCCCCACCGAAAGCCCGTCCAGCGCACACCAGACCCCACGGCGGGAGGTGACGGGATCGGCGGTATGGATCACCGTATCGTCGGGAAGCAAAAAGAAGCAATCTCCCGCACGGAAGGGGAATTCCACACCGTTGATCACCACCGTTCCCTTGCCCTCGGTACAACATTCGAGGATGAAGATATCACGAATGACGGGACCATAGCAAATGCCTGCGGGAAGGCTTTCGTCCCGCGCGCAATGGCACAGCACGGGGGTCTCTCGCTGGGCACGGTGAAAGCGCTCACGGATCATAATACAGCACCATCCAACAAAATGAAGATTTTCTCAAACAAACACGGGTTGCATTTTCGCAAATTATTTGCTATAATAAAAGCAGAATCACCCGCAAGGAGGAAAACGCATGATAAAGAACAAATTGAACATTGCCGTCATCGGATGCAGCACCATGGCGCAATTCCACATGGACGGAATCCTGAAGCAGGAAGAGGCTCGGCTTTACGCCGTCTGCGACACCGCCCCCGAGCGGCTGGAGGAATGCAGAGCAAAATACAAACCGGAGCGTTCGATTGCGGATTACCGCGAATTGGTCGCGGACCCAAAGGTAGACGCCGTCATTCTCGTCACCCCCGATCAGGTGCATTTGGAAATGGCCGAGGCGTTTTTGCGGGCGGGAAAGGACGTTTTGTGCGAAAAGCCCATGGCGTTGACGGTGGAGGAATGCGAAAAAATGATGCAAGCCGAGCGGGAAAGCGGAAAACGGCTGATGATCGGACAGGTCTGCCGCTGTACCCCAGCCTTCCTTCTGGCAAAATCCATCATCGACGAGGGGCGGATCGGAGAATTGTTCTTCGTGGAAAGCGAATACGCCCACAATTATGACAACGCCCGTGGCTACGCCGATTGGCGCGTCACCCCCGAACGGCACGCGGTCATCGGAGGCGGATGCCACGCCATCGACCTGCTGCGCTGGATCGCAGGGGATCCCACGGAGGTCTATGCGCTGGCGAACCACAAATGCCTCCCCGATTGGCCCGTGGACGATTGCACCGTGGCGCTCTTCCAATTCCCAAACCACGTGGCAGGCAAGGTCTTTACCTCCATCGGATGCCGACGGAATTACACCATGCGCTCGGTCTTCTACGGCACCAAGGGGACCATCATCTGCGATAACACGTCCCCCACCATCACCCTTTTTGAATCGGGCGAGCCCATCAACGGGAAGCGGGCGTACACCGTTCCCCAAGAAATTCCCGTAGAGATCAACAACCACAACGTGACCGAGGAGATCAGCGTATTCCTCAACGCATTGATCAACGATCTGCCCATGCCCGTCACCTCCCGCGAGGGAGCCAATACGGTCGCGGTCTGCTGTGCCACCGTAAAATCGGCGAAGGAAGGACGCCCCGTAACCATCGAATATCCCAAGGCATAAGATCAAAACAAGGAACTCCGAGGAGTTCCTTGTTTGCATTTTCTGAAATTATTTCTTGCGCTTTTCGATTTCAAACAAGGTCAGAACCACGTTCAAATTTCCGTTCTTGGTGCGGATCTGATCCACCAGCTCCTTGCGAGAGGCTTCGGGCTTGAGGCGGATCATATAGATCATATCGTAGAGCGAGCCGAAATTGGAGGTCTTCACTTCAATGAGCTGGAAATGGGAGGTGTATTTCGCCAGAACCTCGTCGAACAGCCCCTCGGAATTCAGATCCTCGGGAACGGTCACCCGCAGGCGCAGGGTGGTGGACTTATTTTCACCGAACTTCACCAGATCCAACAGGATCATAGCGGCGCCGATGACCACCGTGAACAGGAAGCCGTACGCCACAAAGCCGATTCCGCAGGCGGCGCCCGCCGCAACGGCATACAGAGTGTAGGTCAGATCCTGCTGAGAGGTCTGCTGGCTTCTCCAACGGACCAGAGTGAAGATGCCGCCCATGCTCAGAGCGTATACCAGATTGTTGCCCACCAAAAGAATGATGGCGCAAACGATGGGAGGAATGAAGGCGAAGGTCATGACCACGTCCTTGCGATATCCCGTCTTGCGGCAGACGAACATGTACACAAGCGCGACCAAAACGCCCATCACCAACGCACTCGCCACCATCAACAGGGAGGAGCCGACGGTCATGATCCCGCCGATTTGATTAAAAAGAGCTTCCAGATTCATTGAAAACCTTCCTTTCGTACTCTCTTCCGTATTTGGAGAAGGAGGTACGGTATATTTTCGCCTCGCTGAACAATTTCATCATCCAGCGGGGCATCGACTCGGAAATCTTGATCTCCATCAGGACCGTGCCCTCGTCCAGCAAGGGCTCGCCCAGAAGACCGTCGGTGAGATTCACGTGGTCACGGCGGGTGCGGATGTTGCGGTCGAAGGTCACGCGAATCTCGGGATCGTCCTTGGCAAAGAACGCCAGCCGCTCGTAGCCCACGAAGATCTTGGGATAAGCGCCGGGGTGACGGGAGAGGAACATCTCGATCTCATCCAGAACGATGCCGTTGAGATAAGAGCAATTCTCGGGGCGGGTTCGATCCTTCAGAAACGCCGCCACCTCATTCCACGTCATGACGGCGCGCCGCTTGAAGACCACGCCCTGCAGCTTCTTCTTCAGCTCGAAAAAGATCTTGGTCTCAGGGGATTTGGGAACACCGTAGCTGCGGATGCGAAGCTTTTCCTTATACACGGGCTTTTCCACCGAGCGACGGATGATCTCGTCGCAATCGGTATCGAAATAGAGATTGAAAATGTCGTATCCCCGATCGGAGGTGCAATAGGGGTCGGGATTCGTGTATTCCTCCAGCCGCTCCAGCAAAAAACGGAACTGGGCTTCGGTGATCAGGAACTTCTTTTCCCGACGGCGAAAGGTTGTCAGAACCACGGCGATCCCTCCTTACAATATGTTAAATCATTATATCATACGATTATGTTTTTTCTATGACATTTTCTCCGATATTTCGGTCTTTTCTTTGTCTTCTCGCACAGGATACCACACGGGATTAAATTTCAGTTAAAAAAGCGCTCCGACGCACGGTTTCCCGCACGTCGGAGCTCCATCGGAAGGAAATAAGGAATTAAGAAAGAGGATCATGCAACCTTGTCCGCAGGCTCCACCCGCACCGCCAGCACCGTAAGATCGTCGGCGCGGTTTCGTCCCGCCCTTTTGGCTTCCCGCAAAATGCCGTCTGCCAGAGAAATGCAGTCCTTGGGAGGCGGCAAGCGGTTCAGATACGCCGCAAGCCAGGACTTGTCCTGCCCCAGGATCCCATCGGAAACGAGGATCAGATAATCGTCTGGGACCAGAGTGCAACGGTCGTGGCGCAGATCCACCTCGTCCAGCATGCCCACGGGCAACGTTTCGGAGCCGATCTCGTAGGCAATGCCGCGGCGAAGCACGTAGGTGGGTGCGGCACCCGCCTTGAACAGATCGCATCGCCCGCTTTTCAGATCCACGCACGCAACGTCCACCCCCAGCACCGCCTCCTCCCCGCTGTCCAGAAGGGAACGGTTCAAAACCTTGAAAATATCCTCCTGCGAAAGTCCGTTTCGGGCAAGATGCTCCATGACCCGCACCGCCTTTCCACTTTGTCGGGATGCCTTGACCCCGCTTCCCATGCCGTCGGTCAAGGTGAAAACGAACCGATCGTCGGAAGTTCGGTAGCCGCCCGCCGTATCCCCGCAAAACAGCTCCCCGTCCTTTTGAGAAAACGCCTTGGCGTACCGTAAGCCCACCACCGCATCCGCCTCCGCACGCAGAGCGGAAACGATCTCGGGGAAACGGGGGCAACGGTCGGCAAACTCACGGGGCGCCTGCACCGTTCCGCTCCGCAAGCCCGCCCGTAGGGAATTCAGCGCCCCTTCGGTCTCGGAACGGTCACGGGTGCGGCACAACCACCGCTTGGGGCACCGTCCGCAGACCTCGTCCACCCGTCGCAGGGATAACACCCCGCTCTGCTTCCCCGTACGAAAGCGGGCACGTCTCCGGCGAAGAACCGCTCCGCCCACGGGCACGGTGGCGTAGGTCAAGCGGGTCAGCAGACGGTTGGGCACGGCAAGGAAGAAAAACCCCGTGACCCCCACGGAGATCAGCGTTTCCCACAGAGGGAAGGACCCTTCGGAAAATAACCATAGCCCCAAGGCGGACAAGCCGTAGGACAGGATCTGCCCGTATTTTCCGAAGGGCGACAGGGCGGCGGAGAGAAGGATCCCGAAAAACAAAAGGAGAAGAAAGGAAATTCGGGAGGGCACGAAGAGAAATAACACCAGCGCCACCGCCATAACCGAGGATACCGTATAGAAAAAGCTGCATCGGGCACCCACGCAGAGCGCCAGAAACAACAGCGCCATCCGCCCCGCCGTCTCCCATAAGCCGCCGAAGCCCATCAACCCCGCCAGCAACGCCGACAGAGAAATAAGGCAACAGACGTACCGAAGAGAGCTCCCACCCAAGGGACGGGAGGTAAAGGCAGACGCCGCAACCGAAAAAACCCAGGCAAAGCCCCCGCTGAGAAGCCCGTTGAACATGAACGCCACGTTTTCGGCAGGGGTATAATCGGAAAAGAAGAACCCCACAAGCCCACCCAACATGGTACCCCACAGGGTAAACAAGAAATAGGATAAGGGTCGGTCCATCTCGGACAGAGAACGCAGGGTCACGCGAAAGACCCGCGCCATAAAGCAGGAGGTCAAAAGTCGCAGGACGTCCCGTCCCAATGCAAAATGCCCCGCAAATACCCCGACCCAGCCGAAGAAGGATCCCGCCGTGGCATAGGCGATCCCGAAGGGCATGATGCCGCGGGACAGTACGATATGAGAAAACAAAAACCCCGCCGCCGTCTCAGCCAAGCGGACCAGCAACGCCTTGGGCGTGATCGCCGCGGTCAACTCCTGCAAATGCTCCCGAATGGCACAACCCTCCCCCGTGATGATATGTCCATTGTAGCACAAACAGAACGAAAAGCCCGTCGATTCCCGCCGTCCCACCGCAAAAACTCCTCGACAGAAATCCCCACGGAGGAAGGATCCCGTCGAAAACACACGGTCCATAGTTAAAATAATCTGCTTGCAGATCATGATAGCAAGCTTGCATCCCGTATTTACCCCTTTCTGCACACCTTGATCAAATATCACGCAATTACCTCTATAAAAAACCGCCGACGCAGATATCTGCGTCGGCTTTGTCGCTTTTCTATTTGGTTCTTTTTCTTTTCTCGTGAAAAGAAAAAGAACACCGTCTCTCAACGTTCCCCGTTACAGGGTCTCCGCCATCACGGCTTTGATGGTGTGCATTCGGTTCTCAGCCTCATCGAACACGATGGAGCGAGCCGACTCAAAGACCTCGTCGGTCACTTCCATGGCGTCTCTTCCGAACTTTTCACCCATTTCCTTGCCCACGGCGGTCTTCAAATCGTGGTAAGCAGGCAGACAATGCATGAAAACGCATTGCGCTCCCGCACGCTCCATCAAGGGGGTATTCACCTGATAGGGAGCCAGATCCGCGATCCGCTTCTCCCAAACGTCCAGAGGCTCACCCATGGAGACCCAAACGTCGGTGTAGATCACGTGTGCCCCTGCCACCGCCTTCATGGGGTCGGTCTCGAAGGTCAGAGAGCCGCCGCTTTCCGCCGCCAATTTGCGGCATTCGTCCACCAGAGCAGGATCGGGGAAGTATTCCTCGGGGGCGCAGGCGGTGAAATGAAGCCCCATTTTGGCGCATCCCACCATCAGCGAATTGCCCATGTTGAAGCGGGCATCCCCCATGTATACGAACTTGATCCCCTTCAGGAACCCGAAATGCTCTTGGATTGTCAGAAAATCCGCAAGGATCTGAGTGGGGTGGAATTCGTCGGTCAAGCCATTCCATACGGGCACGGGCGCATGCTTCGCCAGCTCCTCCACGATGGATTGACCGAACCCGCGGTACTCAATGCCGTCGTACATCCGCCCCAAGACCCGCGCCGTATCGGCAATGCTTTCTTTTTTCCCGATCTGAGACCCCGTGGGATCCAGATAGGTCACTCCCATGCCCAGATCCCGCGCCGCAACCTCGAAGGCACAGCGGGTACGGGTGGAGGTCTTTTCAAAAATCAGAGCAACGTTCTTGCCCCGATGGATCTCGTGGGGGATCCCCGCCTTCTTCTGCGCCTTCAGCTCGGCGGCACGCTGCAGAAGATGCCCGATCTCCTCGGGGGTATAATCCAATAATTTAAGAAAATCTCTGCCTTTCAGATTCATAGGTTATCCTTTCGCGCATTCTGCGCAGACTTCTTTCAGTACGGTAATCGCCTGCTTCAGCAGGGGGAAGGGGATGTTCAGAGGAGGCAACAGACGCACCTTGCTCTTCGCCTTCAGCGCGATCACGCCCCGCTCACGGCACTTCGCCAAAATCTCACCCGCATCGCCCTCGGTTTCCACGCCGATCATCAGCCCCATGCCGCTTACCGAACGAATTCCCTCCGCATCGGTCAAAGCGTCGAAAATGTACTCGGATTTCTCACGGACCTCCGCAAGGAGCGCATCGTCGATCCGCTTCAGCAGATGCAACGCCCCTGCGCACACGGCGGGATTTCCCCCGAAGGTGGAGCCGTTGCTCCCCGGAGTGAACACGTCCTGCACCCGCTCGCCCAGAAGAGTCGCCCCGATGGGGAGCCCTCCGCCCAAGCCCTTGGCAGTGGTCACAACGTCGGGAGTGATGCCCAGATTCATATAACCGAACAGACTGCCGCTCCGACCGTTTCCGATCTGAACCTCGTCCGCAAGAAGCAAAAATCCGTATTCCTCGGAAAGCTTAGCCATCTCCGCCGCAAATTCGCGGGTCAGCGGCAACACGCCACCCTCGCCTTGCACCGCCTCGAACATGACCGCAATGGGCTTGACCTGGGCGACCACCTTCCGCAACGCCTCGATATCGTTGGCGGGGGTGTGCACGAAGCCGGGGGTCAACGGCGTGAAGTCCTTATGGAACACGTCCTGCCCCGTGGCGGAAAGGGTGGTAAGCGTGCGCCCGTGGAAGGAATTTTCCAGAGTTACGATGGTATAGCGGTCGGGTCCGTAAACCGAAGCGCCCCAGCCCCGCGCCACCTTGATGGCACATTCGTTGGCTTCCGCTCCCGAATTGGAGAAGAAGACCCGCTTCATGCCCGTGCGATTGCAAAGCTCCTCCGCCAGATCCGCACAGGGCGCGGAATAAAAGAGGTTGGAGGAATGCGAAAAGAGGTTCATCTGGGCGGTAACGGCGGCGATCCAGCCCTCGTCGGCGGTGCCGAAGGTATTCACGGCAATGCCCGTGCCCAGATCGATATACTCACGCCCCTCCGAATCGGTCAGAACCGATCCCTTCCCCGAAACGATCTGCAGGGGGAAGCGGGCGTAGGTGTGTGCGATATATTCTTGATCCTTTTCAAAGGTATTCATTGCTCCCGCGCCTCCATAACCATAGTGCCCGCACCTTCATCGGTGAGCGTCTCGATGAGAAGAGCGTGAGGCACTCTTCCGTCCAGAATGAAGACCTTCTCCACCCCGCGACGGATAGCATCGATGCAGCATTCCACCTTGGGGATCATGCCGCCCGAGATCACACCCTCGTCGAAGAGTGCGTGCGCCTCGGCAATATCAATGGAGGGAATGAGGGACGAGGGATCGTCCTTGTCCCGCAGAATGCCCGCAATGTCGGTCATGGTCACGAGACGGTAAGCGCCCAGCGCGCCTGCGATGTAGGCGGCGGCGGTGTCGGCATTGATGTTGTATACGTTACCCTCGTTATCGCACCCCACGGTGGACACCACGGGGATATAATTCTTCTCCATCAGATCGGTGAGAGGATCGGTATTGATGGC
>JAFPBP010000235.1 GCA_017424085.1 Clostridia bacterium | reverse complement strand
TCTTTCCCCCTTTAGAAATCTCCTTGCACGTCCGATTCCCTTGTTGCGTGAGGAAAAGATCGACGCAGTTTCGGTCGTTGGTATCGGCGAGGGTGTCGCAGTTGCAGAGAGACCGTTGGAGCGGTTGCATCACGCAATCAAAGCGGAATGTGAGTCGATGGCGCTGAAGCCTACTTGTGAAGCGCTGCCTTTGCGTGTCCCGCCTCGTTCGTCGGGGGAACGTTTTGTGGTACTGTGCGTAGATTTCGGAAAGGTCTTAGCGGGATATTTGCATTTTTGTGTGAGTGGGCATGAGGGCGATGTGGTGGACGTGATTTTTGCAGAGGTCCAGACCCCCGATCTGCGCCCCTTTGTGAACGGGACGACCTACCGTCCGATTTCTCGCTTCATTCTGCGGGAGGGAAGCAACGACCTGCAGGTGTTTTTCAATTATGACGCCATGCGCTACGCCTATTTTATTTTCCGTGGAGACGATGCCAAACTTTGCTCCGCATCTATGTCGTGGGTGACGTATCCGATGGATCGGACGTCTTCCTTTTTCACGACCGACCAAAAACTGCAAAAGCTATGGAATATCAGCGCGCATACCTTGCGGCTTTGTATGCAGGACGGTTTTTTGGATTCGCCCAGTCGGGAGCAACAGCAATGGATGGGAGACGCGCGCTGCCAGGCTCGCTTTAACGCATACCTTTCGGGAGATATGCGGATGCTTCGAAAAATTCTCTATCAGTTCGCTCAATCGCAGGATTACGAGGGTATGACCTGCGCCCGCTATCCTGATCAAAATATCAATTGGGCTCCCATTCCCGATTTTTGCTTGCAATGGATCAGTGCATTTGAGGATTACTACGATTTTACGGGTGATCTGAAGCCTGCTTACGATTTGTATGATCATATGATCCGTGCTGTGCGCTGGTTTACAGCTTTTGTGCGGAAGGATCATCTCGTTTGGGATATCCCGTATTGGCAATATTACGATACGGGTACAAATGCCCTTGGACAGCGAAGCGACTATATGGTGGGCGAGGAAGGCTGTGCGTGCGCAGTCGATAACCTAATGCTGTTGGAAGCAGTTGCGGTAATGCTTCGATTTGCGGAGCTTTTGGAGGATGAGGAGGCAATCGAGTTTTACGGTGACTATCATCAGAACCTTGCCGAAGCATGCAAAAAAGCGTTTTGGAGCGAGGAAAAGGGGTGCATGATCGACTGCATTCGCCCCACTCACCCTTCAGAAAGCGTATCCGAGCTTGTCAATGCCTTGGCTTTGTTGCATCTGTTTGCGCCGCACTCGCCCGAAGCGGAAGCAATTTTGAAAAATGTCTTTGGGAAAGCGGCGAATGACTTGATTGTAAGAGCGGATTTTTATTCTTCCTCTACCATTGTTCGCGCCTTAGCGAAGCACGAAGAACGAGAGTGCGCAATTCGTCTGATGCTGGATCTCTATGCCGAAGCTCTATCGGACCAAGCAGACGCAACGAGCACGTGGGAAACAAGAACGTTGTTTCGGTACGATAATCGAGGCAACGTCACGTGGCAATATAGCGCCTGTCATGCGTGGGGCGCCATTGGGCTTTTGCTTGGAGCAGAGGTCTTAGGCGGCGTGCGGTATGAAAGTGGAGTCCCCGTATTGGACGATGTTCCCACCATCATTCCTTTCCAAGCGGAATTTTGCATGCCCAATGGATGGACGCTGATCTGTAAAACAGAAGATAACAAGCTGATTCGAGAGTTGATCCGTGAAGAATAATAAGGGAAATTCGCACGGCATTCACGTTATTGAAAAAACCGAACAAGCTTAATCATGATCGGGATTTCATTTCGAACGTAATGAATAAAGTGCTCTATGCGATATTTACGGAACGAAGGTATGAATATCGCGGAGAGTCGGCACGCAAAATGCTCATAAAAGAATACAGGAGACCGATTGGTTCGGTCTCCTATTTTTCTACAAAAAGCGGAATTTTTTTGAAACGCTATTGATTTTAATGAAAAGATGCGGTATAATATATGGTTGTAACATAGATTTATAAAACACAGGAAGGAAGAATTTCCATGATCCGTGAAGATTTGAGAAACATTGCCATCATTGCCCACGTTGACCACGGTAAGACCACCCTCGTGGATGAAATGCTCAAGCTGGGCGGCGTGTTTCGTGAAAACCAGGAAGTAAACGACCGCGTTATGGACTCCGACGCCATCGAGCGGGAGCGCGGCATCACCATTCTTGCCAAAAATACTGCGGTCAAATACCGCGACAAAAAGATCAATATCGTTGACACCCCGGGGCACGCCGACTTCGGCGGCGAGGTGGAGCGCATTCTGAAGATGGTCAACGGCGTATTGCTGTTGGTTGACGCCTTCGAGGGCCCCATGCCTCAGACCCGCTTCGTGCTTCAGAAGGCGCTGGAGCTGGGACATAAGGTTATCATCGTAGTCAACAAGGTAGACCGCCCCGACGCCCGTCCCACGGAGGTGGTGGACGAGGTTCTGGAGCTTCTGCTGGATCTGGACGCCACCGACGAGCAGCTGGACTCCCCCGTCATTTTTGCTTCGGGCAGAACCGGTGTGGCAGGGCTTTCCCCCGATGCGGAGATGAAGGACTTCACTCCCCTTCTAGATGCCATCGTCAATTACTTTGATCCTCCTCAGGGAGATGAGACTCAGCCTCTGCAGATGCTGGTCTCCTCCATCGACTATAACGATTACGTGGGACGTATCGCCATCGGACGGGTGGAGCGCGGCGTGATGAAGGTCAATCAGGACGTGGTTCTGTGCGACTATCACGGGGCGCGCCCCAACTCCAAGGCAAGGATCGTTTCCATGTATCAGTTCGAGGGTCTCAACCGCGTTCCCTGCCAGGAAGCGCGCATCGGAGACGTAGTCTGCGTTTCGGGCATCGAAAGCGTTACCATCGGGGACACCATCTGCGCCAATACCGCCGTGGAACCCCTCCCCTTCGTCAAGATCTCCGAACCCACGGTGGAAATGACCTTTATGGTCAACGATTCCCCCTTCGCCGGTCGGGAAGGCAAATACGTCACCTCCCGTAACCTGCGTGCCC
>JAFPBP010000234.1 GCA_017424085.1 Clostridia bacterium | reverse complement strand
GGATGGAAGGGACCGACGAGGTCTTCCCCGCCGCTGTTCCCGGAAACATTCAAGCCGATTACGCCGCAGCCCACGGCTGGGGCGATCTGAACTATGCGGACAACTGTCAAAGATATCTTGAGATCGAGGACGCCGCATGGATCTACGAAACATCGTTTCCTTGGAAGAAGAAGGACGGAGAGAGGATCTTCTTCGTTACCGAGGGCATTGATTACGAATACGATACTCTTCTCAACGGACGGATCCTTTGCCGCCACGAGGGGTTATATTCTCCCGTGGAGATCGACCTGACCAACGAGGCGACCGACGGGGAAAATCTGCTTGCGGTCAGAATCCACCCTCATCCCAAGCGGGCGGATGCTCCCGTCAGCCGAACCCAGGCGGACCGTTGCGTGAAGCCGCCCGTGGGCTACGGCTGGGACTGGCATCCCCGCGTCATTGCCTCGGGGCTTTGGAACGATACGGGAATCGAGATCCGCACCCGTGATTACATCTCCCGCCCCGACGTCACCTGCGATCTGTCCGCGGATCTGAAAACGGGAACCCTGTCCCTTGAATTCCAATGCGACGCAGACTACGTCCTTCGTCTCTTTGCCCCCGACGGTACACTCGTATCCGAGGGAAGAGAAAAGACGATCACGATTTCCGACCCCGTTCTTTGGTGGTGCAACGGGCAGGGCGAGGCGAACCTTTACACATGGGAGATCGTCACCGCAACCTGCAAACGGAGCGGCAAGGTGGGCTTCCGCCGCGTGGAGCTGGTCATGGGGTCCGAGCATTGGAGCGAGCCCCACGGATTTCCCAAGTCCCGAAGCTTTCCGCCCGTAACGATCCAACTGAATGGACGGAGGGTCTTCGCCAAGGGAAGCAATTTCGTCTCCCCCGAGGTCTTTCAGGGGCAGTCCAACGAAGAAACCTATCTCCCCTTGGTACGGCTGGCGAAGGAAGCCAACATGAATATTTTCCGCATGTGGGGCGGCTCGGGGATCCAGAAGGAGCGGTTCTACGAGCTGTGCGACGAATGGGGCATCATGGTCTGGCAGGAATTCCCCCTTGCCTGCAATAATTACGTCAACGACCCCCATTATCTTGAAATTTTGGAGCAGGAAGCGACCTGCATCGTCAAAAATCTGCGGCGGCACCCCTCCGTGGTGCTGTGGTGCGGCGGCAACGAGCTGTTCAACGGATGGTCAAAAATGACCGACCAGCACCATGCCCTGCGGCTTCTGAACAAGATCTGCTACGATCTGGACCGCAACACTCCCTTCCTTGCAACCTCTCCCCTGGCGGGCATGGCGCACGGATGCTACCTCTTCTCACACGAGGGGAAAGAGGTCTATCAGATGTTCAACGAATCCCATTATACCGCCTACACGGAATTCGGCGTGCCCTCCGTGGCGCCGGCAGACTATCTCAGATCCTTCATTCCCGAGGATCAGCTGTTCCCGCCCCGTCGGGAAAGCACGTGGAAGACCCATCACGCCTTTGATTCCTGGTGCACGTGGGATACGTGGATCTGCATTGACACGCTGGAAAAATATTTCGGAAAAATGACCTCCTTGGAGGATATCGTAAAATACAGCAATTGGCTCCAAAGCGAAGGATATAAGGCGATCTTCGAGGAAGCCAGACGGCAGAAGCCCTATTGCTCCATGGCGATCAACTGGTGCTACAACGAGCCCTGGAAGACGGCGGCAAACAACGCTCTGCTCTGCTACCCCGCCCTTCCCAAGCCTGCTTATTATGCGGTGAAAAATTCTCTGCAGAACACGGTTCCCTCCGCGCGGCTGAAGAAATTTTCCTACAAGAGCGGCGAGATCTTCTCGGCGGAGCTTTGGCTTCTCAACGACGAAAGTGCTCCCATCGAAAACGAGGAGATCACGGCGACGGTTCAGATCGGCGGACACGTGACCGAAGTTCTGAAATGGAGGATCGATTCCTGCAACGCAAATGAAAACAAGCAAGGGCACGTGATCCAATTCGCCCTTCCCAAGATCAAGGACGTGGAATCCTTCCGCCTGACCCTCACGTCGAGATCCCACGGAGCAAATTCCTACGATCTGCATTACGAATACAAAGCCAACGCACCCATTCCCGAAACTCCCGTTCTTAATCTGTAATATTTCCGAAGGAGAATGACCATGAACAAGTTTTACAATATCACCGTGGCGGGCGTAAACCGCGACCTGCCCGTTTGCCCCCTGAACGAGAAGCTTTGCATTGCGGGCTTCGTCATTTTCGGAGACGTGGAGCTGACCCAAGCCTCCGCCACGGCGCTGCTGAAGAAGGCGCCCGAATTCGATCTTCTGATCACCGCAGAATCCAAGGGCATTCCCCTT
>JAFPBP010000233.1 GCA_017424085.1 Clostridia bacterium | reverse complement strand
GGATGCTCCAAGGCCGTGGTTTCGGGAATATTTACCGACCTGCCCGCCGTCACAGTCTCCTTATTGAAGGAGCAGGGCTTTGATGCCGAGGACGAGGTCTTGATCCAGAGGGAATTGACTGAGGATGGAAGATCCTCGGTTCGGATCAACGGCCGTCCCGCTACCGTATCCATGCTTCGATCCTTTGGTGGGCAGTTGGTCAACATCCACGGCCAGCACGACAACCGTGCGCTTCTGGACCCCGCACCCCACGTGCGTTATTTGGATGCTTTTGCAAAAAACGATGCTCAGCGCTCCGCTTACCGTGAGATCTTTTCATCCTTGAAGGACGTTTTGAAGCGGATCTCGCAGGTGGACTCGGACGAACAGACCCGCATGCAGCGTATGGACCTGCTCTCCTATCAGGTCAACGAGATCGACGCCGCCGATCTGAAGGTGGGCGAGGAGGAAGAATTATCCCGCCGCCGCACGGTCCTTGCCAATGCGGAGAAGATCGAATCTGCGCTGACCGCCGTTTATGCCTCCGTCTCCGCTGACGGGGGAGCCCGAGATCGGATCAGCGAGGCGAAATACGATCTGGAAGCGGTTTCCAATTACGATTCCGTCCTTGCGGAGTTGAGCAACCGTCTGGCGTCCCTTTCGGACGAGCTGGACGATATTTCCGCAGAGCTGCGTGATTTTCTTGACGGTCAAAGCTTCGATCCCACCGAATTGAATTCCGTGGAGGAGCGCTTGGATCTGATCTACCGTCTCAAGCGGAAATACGGTGCTGACGAGGAAGAGATCCTTGCGTTCCGTGATCGCGCCGCTTCCGAGCTGGAAACGCTGACCTCCTCCGCTGAGATTCTGGAGCAGCTCCACGCCGAGAAAAAGCGTCTGTTCGGGGAATTGAAAATCGCCGCCGCCGCACTGACCGAATCCCGCCGCAAGGCAGGAAAGACTTTGGAGAAAAGCCTGACCGAGCAGTTGGCGTTTCTCGATATGCAAAACACGGGCTTCTGCGTGCAGATCCAGCCGTCCAAGGATTTTACTCCTACGGGCGCTGATGTTGTCGAATTTCTTCTTTCCGCAAATTTAGGAGAAAGTCTTCGACCCTTGTCGAAAATCGCCTCGGGCGGTGAGTTGTCCCGCATGATGCTGGCGATGAAGGCGGTCCTCTCTCTGGACGAGGATGCAAGCACTCTTATCTTTGACGAGATCGACACGGGCGTCAGCGGAAAGGCGGCAGAGAAGATCGCCATGAAGCTGAAGGAGCTGTCCTGCGGAAAGCAGGTTTTGGTGGTTACCCATCTGGCGCAGATCGCCGCCTACGGGGATTCTCATTATCTCATAGCCAAGGCGGTCTCCGATTCCCGTACCAGAACCTCCGTTACCCCCTTGTCGATTGACGGTCGTGTGAACGAGTTGGCTCGGATCATGGGCGGAATTGCCCCCACCGACGCCACCCTTGCCGCCGCGCGGGACCTTCTTTCCCGCGGAACGGAGAAATAATCGGCTTATTTTCGCAAAATTATTGTAAAAAGCCCTTGACAAAATCACCGAAGTGTGATAGAATAGATTAGTATGTAAAGACTATGACGAAGAGTTCACGGAACCGTTGCCCATGAGAGATAAGGCGGTTGGTGCGAGCCGAGGGAGACGCTCCGTGTTTGTCGCTTCCGAGTCGGGAGAAAGAGGTCGAAGGACGGTAGAATCTCCCCGTGTCCGCCGCGTTAAGGTGAACGGTTTTCCGTAAGTGGCGCATTTTCGCGCAATTTGAGTGGTACCGCGGGTGTATTTCACGCTCGTCTCAAAGGCAGCTTTGGGACGGGTGTTTTTTTATGCTCTCCCGAGCGTTTGGTTTGCAATAATAAAACGTGACTTTTCAGAAAGGATTTTTGAGGATATGCAGAATCTGGAAAAAAACTACGATCCCTCACAGATCGAGGACAAAATCTATAAGCTGTGGACCGACAACGAATGCTTCAAGGCATCCGTCGATCCCGAAAAGGAGCCGTATACCATCGTCATTCCCCCGCCGAACATTACGGGGCAGCTGCACATGGGGCACGCTCTGGATAATACCCTGCAGGACATTCTCATCCGTTATAAGCGGATGAGCGGCTATGCTACCCTGTGGCTCCCCGGCACCGACCACGCTTCCATCGCCACCGAGGCGAAGATCGTGGAGGCAATGCGCAAGGAAGGGCTTACCAAGGAGGATCTGGGGCGCGACGGCTTTTTGGAGCGTGCGTGGAAGTGGAAGGAGACCTACGGCGGTCGCATCATCGAGCAGCTGAAAAAGCTGGGCTCCTCCTGTGACTGGTCCCGTGAGCGCTTCACTCTGGACGAGGGCTGCTCCGAGGCTGTTCAGAACGTCTTCTTGCACCTGTACGAAAAGGGCTTGATCTATCGCGGCGAGCGCATTATTAACTGGTGCCCCCATTGCCGCACCTCCATCTCCGACGCAGAGGTGGAATTCGAAGAGCAGAACGGTCATTTCTGGCACCTGCGCTATCCCTTTGAGGATGGCTCGGGCTATCTGGAGCTGGCAACCACCCGTCCCGAAACTCTTCTGGGCGATACTGCAGTTGCGGTCAACCCCAAGGACGAGCGCTACAAGGACATGGTGGGCAAGAATCTGGTTCTTCCCCTGGTTGGCAGACTTATTCCCGTCATCGCCGACGATTACGTGGAGCAGGATTTCGGAACGGGTGTCGTGAAGATCACTCCCGCCCACGACCCCAACGACTTTGAGGTTGGTCGCCGTCATAATCTTGAGATCATCAACGTCATGACCGATGATGCGAAGATTACCGCGGATTATCCCAAATACGCAGGCATGGATCGCTACGAGGCTCGTAAGGCGATCGTTGCCGATCTTCAGGAGCAGGGCTTCCTGGTCCGCGTGGAGGATTATACCCACAACGTGGGCACCTGCTACCGTTGCGGTACCACCGTGGAGCCCCGCGTATCCCTGCAGTGGTTCGTGAAAATGGGCCCCTTGGCAGGTCCCGCCATTGATGCCGTCCGCAACGGAGACATCAAGTTTGTCCCCGAGCGCTTTGAGAAAAATTATTTCTATTGGATGGAAAACATCCGCGACTGGTGCATCTCCCGTCAGCTGTGGTGGGGGCACCGCATTCCCGCCTATTACTGCGACGATGCTGACTGCGGCGAAATGGTTGTCAGCCGTGATCCCGTCACGGTTTGCCCCAAGTGCGGCAAGCCCATGCATCAGGATCCCGATACGTTGGATACCTGGTTCTCGTCGGCTTTGTGGCCCTTCTCTACGCTGGGCTGGCCCAAGGAGACTGAGGATCTGAAATTCTTCTACCCCACCTCCACCTTGGTCACGGGCTACGATATCATCACCTTCTGGGTTTCCCGTATGATCTTCTCCGGTTTGGAATACACGGGGAAGGCGCCCTTTGACACCGTTTTGATCCACGGACTTGTCCGTGACGCACAGGGCCGTAAGATGTCCAAATCTCTGGGCAACGGCATCGATCCTCTGGAGATCATCCGCGATTACGGCGCCGACGCTCTGCGCTTTACCCTCATCACCGGTAACTCTCCCGGAAACGATATGCGCTTCAGCACCGAGGGCGTGGAGGCTTCCCGTAACTTTGCCAACAAGCTTTGGAACGCTACCCGCTTCGCTCTGACCTATCTGACGCTGGACGAGGTTGAGCTTCCCGAGGATCTTCTCCCCGAGGATAAGTGGATTCTCCACAAGCTCAATCACGTGGTTGCCGACGTCCGTGACAGCCTGGAGAAGTACGAGCTCGGTATCGCTGCCCAGAAGCTTTACGATTTCGTTTGGGACGATCTGTGCGACTGGTATATCGAGCTGATCAAGCCCCGTCTCTTCGAGACCAACACCGATGAATCCACGCGCCTTTCGGCTCAGCAGGTCATCGGCTACGTTCTCGTCCGCACCCTGGAGCTGCTCCATCCCTTCATGCCCTACATCACCGAGGAGCTTTATCACTCGGTTCCCCACATCAAGGGTATGGGCGATATCCTGATGCTTCAGGAGTATCCCTCCTACACTCCCGATCTGGACTTCCCCGAGGATTGCGAGAAGATGGGCTATCTGATGGATCTGATCAAGCAGGTCCGCCAGCTGCGTCAGAAGATGGGCGTGCCCTTCTCCCGCAAGACCACCCTGTATCTGGTCACCGAGCATCCCGATACCTATCGGGCAGGTGCGGAATACGTCAAGCGCCTCGCCAGCGCCTCCGAGATCTCCTTCGAGGCTTTGTCGGATGACGTGAACGCCGCCACCGTCGTGACCTCCGACGCCAAGGTCTTCATTCCCTTGGGCGAGTTGGTTGACGTGGAAAAGGAAAAGGCTCGTCTCGAGAAGGAGAAGAGCAAGCTTCTTGCCGATATTGCCCGTATTGACGGTAAGCTCAACAACCCCGGCTTCCTTGCCAAGGCTCCCGAAAAGGTGGTCAACGACGAACGCGCCAAGCGTGAGGTCCTTGCCCGTCAGTTGGCAAACGTGGAAGAGGTTTATAACAAGCTTTGATCCCTTTGCGGAGAGAGATTTTTCGTTTCTCTCCGCATTTTTTTGTGCTGCGGGCTCCTTTTTGAGTCTGTTTTGTGGTTTTTTTGTATCAAAATTGGGAACATTTGCGGAAACCCTTGCTATTTTAATAAATATATGTTAAAATATACCGTATAGGTGATTGATACATGAGTACAGTTGTGATCGGTGCAGGTGCCGCAGGCATGATGTGTGCCTCCACCGCCGCCATGAACGGAGCAGAGGTTCTTCTGCTGGAACGAAACGACCGCTGCGGTCGCAAGCTTGCCATTACGGGCAAGGGGAGATGTAATCTCACCAACGCCTGCTCCCGCGACGAGTTCCTCAAAAACGTGGTCTCCAACCCCCGTTTTCTCTACAGCGCCCTTGCCGCCTTTTCCACCGAGGATACCATGGCTCATTTCGAAGCCTTGGGCGTTCCGCTGAAGGTGGAGCGAGGCAATCGGGTTTTTCCCGTCAGCGATAAAGCCGCCGACGTGGTCTCCGTTCTGCAGCAGAGCTGCGTGGATTGCGGCGTTGAGATCCGCAAAGGAACGGCATGCGAGATCCTGATGAAGGACGGTGCCGTCTCGGGCGTTCGTCTCTCCGATCAAAGCGTGATTCCCGCCGACCGCGTGGTGATCGCCTGCGGTGGGGCTTCCTATCCCGTAACGGGCTCCGACGGAAGCGGATTCCGCTTGGCGCAGGCATGTGGGCATGCGATCGTGCCTCCCCGCCCCTCCCTCGTTCCGTGGGAGACTCAAGAGTCCGACCTTTGCCGTTCTCTGCAGGGGCTTTCTCTGAAGAATACGGCGCTCCGTGTGACCACCCCCGAAGGGAAGACGGTCTATTCGGATTTCGGGGAAATGATGTTCACCCATTTCGGCGTGACGGGTCCCATGATCCTGTCTGCCAGCGCCTTTCTGAAGGCGGGAATGATCCTGCATTTGGATCTGAAGCCCGCCCTGACCGAGGAGCAGCTGGATAAACGCCTTCTTTCGGATTTTGAAAAATATCGCATGAAGAATATCGGCAACGCCTTTGACGATCTTCTTCCCGCGAAGCTGATCCAACCCTTCCTTGCCCTTTGCGGCTTGGATCCCTTGGCGAAGGTCCATACCATCACCAAGGCTCAGCGTAGGACCGTTCTGTTGACCTTGAAGGATTTCTCTCTGACCGCTCTCCGTCCCCGACCCATTGCGGAAGCCATCGTGACCGCAGGCGGCGTGGACGTGGCGCAGGTAAATCCCCGCACCATGGAGTCCCGCATCTGTAAGGGCTTGTATTTCTGCGGTGAGGTTCTGGACGTGGACGCCTATACGGGTGGGTTCAATCTTCAGATCGCTTTTTCTACCGGATATCTGGCGGGGCTTTCCGTTGCAGACGTCCGTTGACATTACGCATGACACGAGGTTCGTTTTATGATCAATATTGCCGTGGACGGCCCCGGAGGATCGGGAAAGAGCACCCTTGCCAAGGTGATCGCCAAGCAGTTGGGAATCTTGTATCTGGATACGGGTGCCCTCTACCGCGCCATCGGATATACCGTTCTCTGCCGCATCGGCGAGGAGTATACCGAGGCTCAGGTCTGTGATCTGCTTCCCTCTCTCTCCGTGGATCTTCGCTACGAGGAGAATGTCCAGCACGTGTACGTGAACGGGGAAGACGTTTCGTCCCACATCCGTACTCAACCCGTTGCAATGGCAGCCTCCCGCGTGTCCGCATTTCCTCCCGTGCGCGCCTTTCTGTTGGATCTCCAGCGGGATATTGCCGCCCGCAATTCCGTGATCATGGATGGAAGAGACGTGGGAACCGTGATTCTGCCCCACGCCGACGTGAAGATCTTTCTCACCGCCCGTCCCGAGGTTCGTGCAACCCGCCGCGTGGCTGAGTTGACCGAAAAGGGAATTCAGGCGGATTTCGATACGGTCCTTCGTGAGATCACTCAACGGGATCACAATGATATGACCCGCGCCGTAGCCCCCCTCAAGCAGGCAGACGACGCCGTCCTTTTAGATAATTCCGAGCTGAACGCCGAAGAAACCATCGACGCGGCGCTTCAGATCATCAGAAGTAAGGTCGCTTTATGATTGTTTACAAGATTGCACGTGGAATTTTTTCCTTCTATTTCCGTGTGTTTAACCGTGTTATCGTTCGCGGGCAGGAGAACGAGATCCCCGAAGGGCCCATGATCGTGTTCGGAAACCATTATTCCAACATGGACGTGTTCCTTCTCACCGTTTTCTTCCGCCGTCAGATCCGCTTTATGGGAAAGCACACCCTTTTCAAGACTCCTATCGTGGGGCAGCTTGCCCGCGCCTACGGAGCCTTCCCCGTGGTTCGGGAGCAGACCGACCTTTCCGCCGTGAAGACCGCCCTTCGGATCCTTCGCAACGGCGAGGTTTTGGGAATCTTCCCCGAAGGGACCCGCATCAAGGGAGAGAAGATCTCCGATCCCAAGGGTGGAATTGCCATGTTTGCATGGCGCACCAAATCCCCCGTGGTTCCGGTGCATTTGGAATACCGTCGTCGCTTCCACATTTTCAATCATATCGAGATCACCATCGGCGCTCCCATTCCTCCCGAAGAGCTGGGCATCGTTTCCGCTACGCCCGAGGAATACAAGGAAGCCAGTTGTCGGCTCATCGATCACGTTTATTCTCTTTGAGGTGATCCATGGAGCTGGTCGTCTCGAAATATCTCGGGTATTGCTTCGGGGTCAACCGTGCCATTACCACCCTCTTTCAGACCATCGACGCATGCCCCGACCGTAAGTATTATACCTACGGACCCATCATTCACAATAAGCGAATCATTGACCAGCTTGCCCGTCGCGGCGTCTCGGTCATTGACGATATCTCTCTTGCCGAGCCCGGGTCTCTGGTTTTTATCCGAACCCACGGCGTTGCCGGTTCGGTGTTGCGCGCTCTGTCCGAACGGGGCGTGGAGTACGTGGATCTGACCTGCCCCTACGTGCAGAAGATTCACAACGTTGCCAAGGAATCCGATCTTCTTCTGATGGTAGGGGACATCCGCCATCCCGAGGTGGAGGGGATTCTGGGCGATGCGAAGGGCGAATAC
This sequence comes from Clostridia bacterium, assembly GCA_017424085.1. Taxonomy (GTDB): domain Bacteria; phylum Bacillota; class Clostridia; order Oscillospirales; family UBA644; genus RGIG995. The sequence goes on along the minus strand of JAFPBP010000233.1, from coordinate 3,303 downwards.
GTCGCCGTCAAGACCCTTGAGGAGTTGAAGCAGGTTCTTCGCTCCGATCCTCGCAGGTCTTTTACCATGGTGGCGCAAACAACCTTCAATATGGAAACCTGGCTTTCCATGAAATCCTACGTGGAATCCCTCCGTCCCTCCGAAGAGGGGTATACGGACGAGGAAGGGATCCCCGTTGCCGCGGTTCGTGTCCGCGACACCATCTGTCATTCCACCTCCGACCGTCAACGGGAGGTTGAGACCATGGCAAAGGAATGTGACTTCATCGTCGTCATCGGCGATAAGCACAGCTCCAACACGAAAAAACTCTATGAAATTGCGAAAAATCATTGTTCCGCGTGTTACATAGAGGACGTAACTGAGTTACCACACTGTTTAAGTCGGTATAAAAAAATCGGATTGTCTACCGGGGCTTCGACACCCGGAAGCACAATCGAGGAGGTCATAAACAACATGATTAATGAAAACAACGTCAACAATCTCACAGAAGAGGACATCGACTTCGCCGCAGCACTGGAAGCATCCCTGCAGGTAGCCCGCGTCGGTCAGCGCATCAGCGGTACCGTCGGTGTTGTGGGAACCAACGAAATCCAGGTCGAGCTGGGTGGCAAACACACAGGATTCATCCCCGCATCCGAATTCAGCGAAGAAGAATTGAAAACCCTGAAGGCAGGCGACGAGGTCGAAGCGTTCGTCATGAAGGTCAGCGATGTAGAAGGTACCGTTCTTCTTTCCAAGAAGAAGCTTGATTCTATAAAGGGCTATGAGAAGCTGGAAGCAGCCAAGGAAAACAACGAGATCCTCGAAGGTAAGGTCGTGGAGGTCGTTAAGGGCGGCGTGGTCGTTTCGGTCAATTCCGTTCGCGTGTTCGTTCCCGCATCTCTCGCTTCTCTGAGAAAGGATACCGATCTGGAATCCATGAAGAATCAGGAAGTCCGTCTCCGCATTATCGAGCTGGAAAACGCCGGTCGCCGCAAGCGCATCATCGGCTCCATCCGCGCGGTTCTGAAGGAGGAAAAGGACGCTGCTCAGGCTCAGGTTTGGGAATCCATCGAGGTGGGCAAGAAGTACGTAGGTGTCGTCAAGTCTTTGGCATCCTTCGGTGCGTTCGTTGATATCGGCGGCGTGGACGGTCTGGTTCACATCACCGACCTTGCTTGGACCAAGCTGAAGCATCCTTCCGAAATCGTGAAGGAAGGGGACAGCATCGAGGTTGAGGTCAAGTCCTTCGATCCCGAAACCCGCAAGATCTCTCTGGTCTACAAGAAGTCCAACGAAGATCCTTGGGCTCTGCTTCCCGAGGCTCACAACGTGGGCGACGTCATTTCCGTTACCGTTCTGAAGATCATGCCCTACGGCGCCTTCGTTTCGGTGATCCCCGGCATTGACGGTCTGGTTCACATTTCTCAGGTCGCACCCCGCCGTCTGGAAAAGGTTTCCGACGTTCTGAAGGTCGGCGACGTGGTTGATGCGAAGATCACCGAGATCAACTACGAGACCAAGAAGATCAGCCTTTCCATCAGAGACGCTCTTCCCGAAGAGGGTGAAGCTGTCGCAGCAGACGAAGCTGCAGAAGGTTCTGCAGAATAAGTCGCTCTGCTCGGCATAAAATCGTAATAGCTCAGAGGGTGTGCGGTGGCGTTTCGTCTGCTGCACACCTTTTTCTGAAATCGGAGGAGAAACGCCATGGATAAATTCGTTACCCTCGATAAAATCATTCGCTCCGAGCATCTCAGCATTCTCTATCTTCCCGAGAGTGCAGGAGAGAACGGATCCCTGCGCCGCGTGGAGACCACCGAGGTCAACCGCCCGGGGCTTCCGTTGATGGGTTTCTATGATCATTTCGACGCCGCGCGGATTCAGATCCTCGGAAACGTTGAGATGAGCTTTCTGTCCGAGAAAACCCCCGCCGAGCGAAAAGAGATCTTTGATTCTCTCTTTTCCCGCAATATTCCCGCTATCGTTCTGACCCGCAATCACCCCGCTCCCGAAGAGATGATCGCGTCTGCCGTAGAATACGGGATCCCCGTTCTGGGCTCCTCCCGCCCCACCTCCCGCTTCATGTCATCTCTGATCAACCTTCTGAATCTGGAGCTGGCGCCCTGCATTACCCGTCACGGTGTTTTGGTCAGCGTCTACGGCGAAGGTATTCTGATCTTGGGTGAAAGCGGCGTGGGTAAGAGTGAAACTGCGATGGAATTGCTCAAGCGCGGTCACCGTCTCATCGCAGACGATGCGGTGGAGCTTCGTGCCGTGTCCGATCTGACCATCGTCGGGTCCGCCCCCGAGCTGATCCGTTATCTCATCGAGCTTCGCGGCATCGGCTTGGTTGACGTTCGTCAGATCTTCGGTATGGGCTCGGTTATGGATACCTCCCGTATTGATTTCGTTGTCCAGCTGGAAAGCTGGGACGAGAGCAAGCATTACGATCGTCTTGGTCTGGAAACCAATTACTACGATATTCTGGATCACAAGATCCCTTCCGTTACCATTCCCGTTTGTCCCGGTCGTAACCTCGCCATTATCATCGAGGTTGCCGCCGCCAACAACCGTCAGAAGCGGAGCGGCTACAATGCGGCGGAGGAATTCAACCGTCGCTTGTTGAAGCACATGGGCGGCGAGGGGGATTCCGTATGATCCCGTCCTTTTGCGCCTCTCACGGCATTGCGCTGGAGTGCAACGTTCCGCTCTCTACGCTGACCACCTTCCGCATCGGAGGGGCGGCGGATTACGTTGCCCTGCCTGCCACCACCCAACAAACGGCGGCTCTGATCTCCTTTTTGGAAAAGGAATCGATCCGTTATTTCGTCATGGGGCGTGGGTCGGATATTTTGGCATCGGACGCAGGCTTTCGCGGCGTGATCCTTCTGACGAGGGAGATGAATTCGCTGTCCTGTGACGGAAATACTATCGTTGCAGGTGCGGGATGCAGTATGGCATCGGTCTCCAACCTTGCCTTGAAGCATTCTCTTGCGGGGTTGGAATTTTTGCACGGCATCCCGGGAAGCATCGGCGGTGGCGTTTTTATGAACGCAGGCGCCTACGGCTCGGAAATGTCTGCTTATCTCACTTCCGTGGAATGGGTCGATGGGGACGGTACGATCCACGTGACCCCCGCAAGTGAGTTGAATTTTTCCTATCGTCATTCCTATTTCACCGATCATTTCGGCGTGGTCTGCTCCGCCACCTTTTCCTGTGAAAGGGGAGATGCGGATGCAATTCGTGCCGTGATGAACGATCTTGATTCCCGCCGCCGTGACAAGCAGCCCTTGGAGTACCCCAGTGCGGGCAGTGCCTTCAAGC
>JAFPBP010000232.1 GCA_017424085.1 Clostridia bacterium | reverse complement strand
TCGACCAGAACGGGCTCGAACGCCTGAATACCCAGACGGTGCAGGGTAGGCGCACGGTTCAGCATGACGGGATATTCTTTGATAACGGTTTCCAGAGCATCCCAAACGGCGGTCTCACTGCGTTCCACTGCCTTCTTGGCGCTCTTGATGTTGTTGACCACGCCCAGCTCGGTCAGTCTCTTCATGACGAAGGGCTTGAACAGCTCCAGCGCCATTTCCTTGGGAAGACCGCACTGATACAGCTTCAGCTCGGGGCCTACGACGATAACCGAACGGCCCGAATAGTCAACGCGCTTACCGAGAAGGTTCTGACGGAAACGACCCTGCTTACCCTTCAGTACGTCGGACAGGGACTTGAGCGCCCGATCCTTGGGACCGTTGACGGGCTTGCCGCGACGGCCGTTGTCGATGAGGGCGTCCACCGCTTCCTGAAGCATACGCTTCTCGTTGCGGATGATGATGGTGGGAGCGTGCAGCTCGATGAGCTTACGCAGACGGTTGTTACGGTTGATAACGCGGCGATAGAGGTCGTTCAGGTCGGAGGTGGCGAATCTGCCGCCGTCCAGCTGAACCATGGGGCGAATGTCGGGGGGACAAACGGGGAGCACGTTGAGGATCATCCATTCGGGGCGGTTGCCCGACAGGCGGAACGCCTCAACGATCTCCAGGCGCTTGACCAGCTTGAGACGCTTCTGACCCGAAGCATCCTCCAGCTCGGCACGGATCTCCTCGGACAGAGCGTCCAGATCGATCTCCGCCAGAAGTTTCTGAATGGCTTCTGCGCCCATTTCGGCAACGAAGTCGCCTTCGCCGTAATACTTTTCCTTCAGATCGGCATACTCACGCTCGGTGAGAATGTCCTTCTTATGGACGGCACCCGCAACCACCTTCTCGTTGACCTCGGTGACGATATAAGCACCGAAGTAGAGAACCTGCTCCAGCTGCTTGGGCTGGAGGTCCAGCATCTGACCGATGCGGGAGGGGATACCCTTGAAATACCAGATATGGGAAACGGGGCTGGCAAGCTCGATGTGACCCATGCGCTCACGGCGAACCTTGGCGCGGGTGATCTCAACGCCGCAGCGTTCACAGACCTTGCCCTTATAACGGAATCTCTTATACTTACCGCAATGGCATTCCCAGTCCTTCATGGGCCCGAAGATCCGTTCGCAGAAGAGACCTTCCCGTTCGGGCTTCAGGGTGCGGTAGTTGATGGTTTCGGGCTTCTTGACCTCACCGTGGGACCAGGAGCGGACCTTATCGGGGGAGGCAAGAGAAATTTTAATGGAGCTGAAGTCGCTGTCGCAGGCAGGATCGTGGGGACGGGGGCGCTCGACGAGATCGTCCGATACTTGGTCCAGCAGGTCTTCTCCGGGCGCAGACATGTTGGTCAGTTCGTCCAGATCAATGAGCTCGTGCAGGGATTCGTTTTCGTTCATCGGTTCCATCCTCCTTTATTCCTGAATGTCGGATTCATCATCGGTGTAGACAACGTTTTCGCAGCCGTCGGGGACGTCCAGAGAATCCAGGAAGTCGTCGGTGTCGTCGTTATCGTCGTCATCGTTGAGGGAATCCTCAAAATCGCTGTAATAGCTGCCCGTGACGGTTCCGGGGGTCACGTCCTCGGGAAGCTGAGCCGCACGGGGATCCACCATATCCTCGTCGTAGTTGGTGGTGATATCCACTTCCTCGCCGTCCTTGTCCAGGATCTTCACGTCCAGACAGAGCGCCTGAAGCTCCTTGACCAGAACCTTGAAGGATTCGGGGATGCCGGGCTTGGGAATGTTGTAGCCCTTGACGATGGATTCGAAGGTCTTGACACGACCCACGGTATCGTCGGACTTGACGGTGAGCATTTCCTGCAGGGTATAAGCGGCGCCGTAGGCTTCCAGAGCCCAGACTTCCATTTCACCGAAGCGCTGTCCGCCGAACTGAGCCTTACCGCCCAAGGGCTGCTGGGTAACCAGCGAGTAAGGACCGGTGGAGCGGGCGTGGATCTTATCGTCAACCAGATGCGCCAGCTTCAGGTAGTACATGACGCCAACGGTGACCTTGCCCTCGAAGGGCTGACCGGTTCTGCCGTCGTACAGGACGGTCTTACCGTCTGCGTTGTAGCCTGCCTGATCCAGACACTTAACGATGTCCTCCTCGGGAACGCCGTCAAAGACGGGGGTCATGATCTTCCAGCCCAGCTTACGGGCGGCAAGACCGAGGTGGACCTCAAGAACCTGACCGATGTTCATACGGGAGGGAACGCCCAGAGGATTCAGAACGATATCCAGAGGCGTGCCGTCGGGCAGGTAGGGCATATCCTCCTCGGGGAGGATGCGGGAAATAACACCCTTGTTACCGTGGCGTCCCGCCATCTTGTCACCCACGCTGATCTTACGGCGCTGGGCGATGTAGACGCGGACCACCATGTTGGTGGAGGGAGAAAGCTCGTTGGAGTTCTCACGGGTGAAGACCTTAACGTCAACCACGGTACCGTATTCGCCGTGGGGAACCTTCAGAGAGGTGTCGCGGACCTCGCGGGACTTTTCGCCGAAGATGGCGCGGAGCAGGCGCTCCTCTGCGGTCTGTTCCGCATCGCCCTTGGGAGAAACGCGGCCCACCAGAATGTCACCCGAGTGAACCTCGGCGCCGATGCGGATGATACCGCGCTCGTCCAGATCCGCCAGCAGATCCTTGGACACGCCGGGGATGTCTGCGGTGATCTCTTCGGGCCCAAGCTTGGTTTCCTTGGCGTCGATCTCGTATTCTTCAATGTGAATGGAAGTATAGATATCTTCCTTCACCAGACGCTCGTTCAGAAGGACGGCGTCCTCGTAGTTATAGCCCTCCCAGGTCATGAAGCCGATGAGCATGTTCTTACCGAGAGCAAGCTCACCGTTCTGGGTGGAGGGACCGTCCGCCAGAACGTCACCCTTCTCCACGCGGTCGCCCACGTTGACGATGACCCGCTGGTTGAAGCAGGTGCCTGCGTTGGAGCGGAGATATTTGACGGTGGGATAGCGATGGGAAATACCGTCGTCCCCGAGGATATAGACCTCACGGGCGGAGACCGACGTGACCACGCCCGACTGACGGGCAACCACGCAAACGCCGGAGTCCACGGCGGCACGGTGCTCCATACCGGTGCCCACGAAGGGAGCCTCGGTGCGGATGAGGGGAACTGCCTGACGCTGCATGTTCGCACCCATCAGAGCACGGACGGCGTCGTCGTGCTCCAGGAAGGGGATCATGGCGGTGGCGATGGAGACCAGCATACGGGGGGTGACGTCCATGAAGTCAACCCGATCCCGTTCGACCTCCAGAATGGCGTCTCTCAGACGGGCGGCGACCCGCTTGTTCACGAAGCGACCCTCGTCATCCAGAGGCTCGTTCGCCTGAGCGACGATATAACCGTCCTCGTAGTCGGCGGTCATATAGACGATTTCGTCGGTAACCACGCCCGTTTCCTTATCGACCACGCGGTAGGGCGCCTCGATAAAGCCGTATTCGTTGATGCGGGCGTAGGTGGAAAGGTAAGAGATCAGACCGATGTTGGGTCCTTCGGGGGTCTCCACGGGGCACATACGACCGTAGTGGGTGTAGTGAACGTCGCGGACCTCGAAGCCGGCACGGTCACGGGTCAGACCGCCGGGGCCCAGAGCGGAGAGACGACGCTTATGGGTCAGCTCTGCCAGGGGGTTGGTCTGGTCCATGAACTGGGACAGGGGAGAGGAGCCGAAGAACTCACGGATGGCGGCGCTGACGGGGCGGGTGTTGAGCAGGTTCTGAGGCGTGACGACCTCGGTGTTCTGCATGTTCATCTTCTCGCGGACCGAGCGCTCCATGCGGGCAAAGCCGATGCGGAGCTGGTTCTGGAGAAGCTCGCCCACGGAGCGGATACGACGGTTGCCCAGATGGTCGATATCGTCGATGGAGCCGATGCCGTGCTGCAGGCAGATGAAATAGTTGATGGAAGCAAAGATGTCCTCGTTGCAGACGGTCATGGGGATCAGCTCTGCCAGACGGGCGCGGGACTCTTCCAGAAGAGCGGTCTCGTCATCCCCGCACTTGTCGAGGATCTCCTGAAGGACCGAGAACTTGACCCATTCGTTCACCCCTGCGGCGGCAACGTCGAAGGAAACGAAGTTCTGCATGTTGACCATGCCGTTGGAGAAGACGCGGATCTCGGATTCGTCGGGCAGCTTCAGATAGACCTCGTATGCACCGGAATCCTCGATTGCCTTGGCAGTCTCCTCGTTGAGGATGGTGCCGATGTCGGCGATGACCTCACCGGTAAGGGGAGCCACCACGGGACGGGACAGCTCGTGCCCCTCGATGCGGGCGGCGAGAGCCATCTTCTTATTATATTTGTAGCGACCGACGCGGGTCAGGTCGTAGGTGCGTTCGTTGAAGAACAGGTTATCGATATGGGCAATGGCGGATTCGGTGGTGGCGGGCTCACCGGGACGAAGCTTCTTATACAGCTCCACCAGAGCGGTGGCGCGGTTGAAGGAAACGTCCTTCTCCAGGGTTGCAAGAATGCTTGCGTCTTCCCCGAAGGTCTCCTTGATCTGGGCGTCGGATTCGATACCGAAGGCACGGATCAGAGTGGTAACGGGGAACTTCTTGCCCTTATCCACGCGAACGTAGAGAACGTTGTTCGCATCGGATTCGTATTCCACCCAAGGACCGCGGTTGGGCATGACGGTACCGGCAAAAAGCTTATGACCCACCTTGTCGGTCTCCAGGGTATAGTAAATACCGGGAGAACGAACCAGCTGGGATACGACGACGCGCTCTGCGCCGTTGATCACGAAGGTACCGGTCTCGGTCATCAGGGGGAAGTCGCCGAAGAAAATATTCTGCTCCTGAATCTCACCGGTCTGATTGTTGGTCAGACGGCAGACCACGTGCAAGGGAGCGGCGAAGGTCACGTCCCGCTCACGGCATTCCTCCACGGTGTATTTGGGAGTCGAATCGATCTTGTAGTCCACGTAGTCCAGGCGAATGACACCCGTATGGTCTACGATGTTCGAGGAATCCTTCAGGACCGATTTCATTCCCTCTTCCACAAACCACCGATAGGAATCCAACTGCACGTCGATCAGGTTGGGTGCAGTCTTCACCGGCGGCTCTTACGTAAAGCCTGATACTGCATCCACTGAGTACACGCTGGGTACCCGCACTCTCCAGAACGGCAGCAAGGGCACGGATGT
>JAFPBP010000231.1 GCA_017424085.1 Clostridia bacterium | reverse complement strand
GGTACCGCTGAAGCCGTCGGCTCCGCCGATGCCCTCCCATGCGGCACTCTTGCTCATGTCGATATCCGCCATGAGGATATAGCTTCCGTTGAGGGGATAAGCGGCGTCGGTACCGATTTTCCGAAGGTCTGCCTCGGTATGAATCTCAATGGCGCCCGCTCCCAACGAGACCATGCCACCGAAAACCGTGAACAAAGACAAAACCATGCTCAACGCGATTACGAAGGACCAACATTTCAGAATTCGTTTCATTGCTTTCTTCTCCCTTATTACAGAATGAGTTTTTGCTGTTTTTATTGTACCATATATAGGTTTAATTGTCAATTCTATTTCAAAAACATGGTAAAAAAATTCAAAAATAACACAAAAAGATCTCCGAAGAACACTCTTCGGAGATCTGTTTTGTTTAAGAGCGGACCGTTTCGGGAAGATGATAGACCCGAATGGCGTTGTCTGCAAAGATCATTTTCTCCTCCTCGGGGGTCAGCCCCAGCTTGAGAAAATGCTCCAGCTCCTCCACGGGAGACCACATGGGATAATCGGTGCCGTACAAGACCCGATGAGCTCCGTACTTGCGCACCAGATCCACGGCGATCTCGGGATGCTTCATAAAAGGCAGGCTGGAGGAGCAGTCCACCACCAGATTCTGATATTTTGCCATCTTCTCGGTGGCTTCCTCCCAAATGGACCAGCCGCCGAAATGGGCGCCGATGACGGTCAGGTCGGGGAATTGCTCCAGCACGGGAATGAGGCGGTTGGGGTTGGAATAATCGTAGCGATAATCCCCCGTATGCATCAGAACGGGCAAACCTTCCTTCTCACAGCAGGCGTACATGATCATAAACCCGGGGTGATCCAGAGGGCGAGCCTGAATATCGGGGTGGATCTTGATGCCCTTCAAGCCCAGATCCTTCAGGTGGGCGATCTCGGCGGGAATACCCTCACACTCGGGATGCATGGTTCCGAGCCCCGTGAATTTTCCCTCCGATGCTGCCACCGAAGCGGCGATGAACTCATTGATGGAGCGCACCTGCTTGGGCGTGGTGGCAACCGACTGGACGATGAAATGATCGGTCCCCGCCTTGGTCCCCACCTCGAGAAGCTCTCCCACGGTCCCCGAGGGACAGCGGGCGGTGGTGCCGTAAAAGGCATCGGTTCCCGCCACGGCGCGGGCGGCGATCTTGTCGGGATAGATATGACAATGGGCGTCGATGACGAAATTACCGTGTACCATCTTCGATCATCCCTTCTTGAGCCCCAGCTTTTCCACGGCTTCCTCTCTCATCTTGTATTTCAAGATCTTGCCTGCGGCGTTCATGGGGAATTTATCCACGAAGTCAACGTACTTGGGCACCTTATGCCGCGCCATGTTGGCGTTGATGTAGGCGCGCATCTCGTCGGCGGTCATGGTCTGCCCCTCCTTGAGGATGATGCAAGCCATGATCTCCTCCCCGTACTGCTCGTCGGGCACGCCGATGACCTGTACGTCGCTGACCTTGGGATTGGTATAAATGAATTCTTCGATTTCCTTGGGGTAGATATTTTCCCCGCCGCGGATGATCATATCCTTCAAGCGCCCCGTGATCAGATAATTTCCTTCGGGGGTGCGGCAGGCAAGGTCACCCGTATGCAACCATCCGTCCGCATCGATGGCGGCGGCGGTGGCTTTGGGCATCTTGTAATAGCCCTTCATGATGTTATAGCCGCGGGCGACGAATTCGCCGTTGACTCCGTCGGGACAATCCAGCCCCGTTTCGGGATCCACGATCTTGCATTCCACGTTGGCAAAGGCGCTGCCCACCGTTTCGGTACGCACCTGCAAGGAATCGTAATAGCTGCTCATGGTGCATCCGGGGGAGGCTTCGGTCTGACCGTAGACCGAAACGATCTCCTTCATATTCATGACCTCGGTGGCACGCTTCATCAGATCTGCGGGGCAGTTGGAGCCCGCCATGATTCCGATCCGCATATAGGAGAAATCGGTCTTGGCAAAATCCTCGTGCTGCATCATGGCGATGAACATGGTGGGAACGCCGTTGAAGGCGGTGATATGCTCGTTATGCACGCAAGCCAACGCAGGCTTGGGGGAGAAATAGGGCAGGGGGTACATGGTGGTGCCGTGGGTCATGGACGCGGTCATGGAAAGAACCATGCCGAAGCAATGGAACATGGGCACCTGGATCATCATGCGATCGGCGGTGGAAAGATCCATGTGGTCGCCGATGTATTTTCCGTTGTTGACCACATTATAGTGGGTCAGCATAACGCCCTTGGGGAAGCCCGTGGTGCCCGAGGTGTACTGCATGTTGCACACGTCGTCCTTATCCACGGCGGCAGCCATGCGATAGACCTCTTCTACGGGAACCTGCGAGGCACGGGACAGAGCATCCTCCCACGTGAGGCACCCCTTCTGCTTGAAGCCCACGGTGATCACGTTGCGAAGGAAGGGCAGGCGGCGGGCGTGGAGCGCATCACCCGACTTCATGGTCTCCAGCTCGGGACAGAGCTGACCGATGATCTCCCCGTAATGGGTATCCTTGGCGCCCTCGGTGAGGATCACCGTATGGCTGTCCGACTGACGAAGCAGATATTCCACCTCGGCGATCTTGTAGGCGGTGTTGACCGTGACCAAAACGGCGCCGATCTTCACCGTTGCCCAGAAAGCGATGTACCATTGAGGCACGTTGGATGCCCAGACCGCCACGTGATGCCCTGCGCGCACGCCCAAGGCGATCAGAGCGCGGGCGAAGGTATCCACGTCGTCGCGAAATTCGCTGTAGGTACGGGTATAATCCAGAGTCGTATACTTAAAGGCGTATTGATCGGGGAATTCCTCCACCATACGGTCGAGGACCTGAGAGAAGGTACAATCGATCAGAAGATCCTTCTTCCAAATGAATTTTCCCGTGTGAGCGCGGTTGTAGTATAACGTGGTTTCGTTGCGGGAGGGATCGCCGAACTGCTTCATGTAGTTGACGAATTGGGAGAAGATGATCTCCATATCGTCCAGCTCCTCGCACCAGCGAGGATCCCAGACCAGCGAAAGGAAACCATCGTAGTTGACCGATCGAAGCGCCAGCATCATGGCCTTCAAGGGAAGATCTCCTTCCCCTACCAAGCAGTATTCCGGTCCATCCTCCGTCAATCGCGCATCG
>JAFPBP010000230.1 GCA_017424085.1 Clostridia bacterium | reverse complement strand
GCTGACGGACGTCATCCCGACGGCGTAACCTTTACCGACCGCCTCACCGAGGATCTGGCGCGCCGTGATTTCACCGTCAACGCCATGGCGTGGTCTCCCGCAGAGGGCTTGACCGACCCCTTCGGCGGGCAAGGCGACCTGTCTGCGGGGGTCTTGCGGGCGGTGGGCGACCCCGATCGGCGCTTCACCGAGGACGGGCTTCGCATTTTGCGGGGGCTTCGGTTTGCCTCGGTGCTGGGGTTTTCCCTGGAGCCTGCCACGGCGGTGGCGCTGGTGCGGCAAAAGGAGCGCCTTCGCTCCGTGTCCGCCGAACGGATTCGGGAGGAATTCGTCAAGCTTCTGTGCGGGAAGGATGCGCCGTCGATTCTGAAGGAATTTTCGTCGGTGTTCCCCGTGTTTTTGCCCGAAATTGCCCCGCAGATCGGATTTGACCAGCGAAATTTCCACCATTGCCACGACCTGTTCACCCATACCCTCACCGTGCTGTCCCACGTGCCGCCCCTGCCGCACCTGCGCTTGGCGGCGCTTCTGCACGACGTGGCGAAGCCCGAGACCGCCTCGGTGGACGCCTCGGGCGTGGGACACTATTACGGGCACGCCGCTTTGGGGGCGCAGCGGGCAGACGAGATCCTGAGGCGCCTGCGCTTCGATAACGCCACGCGAGAGAAGGTTGTGACCCTGATCCGCCATCACGACGGACCCTTGGAGGAATCCGAGGGGGCGGTTCGCAAAAAGCTGAATAAACTGGGGGATCTGTTTTTCGATTATCTTTCCCTCTGCCGCGCCGACACCCTGGGGCTTGCTCCCGAATTTCATGCCCGCATTGCTCATTTCGACCGCCTTGAGGGGCTGGCGCGGGAGATTTTGGCGCAGGACCCCTGCCTTTCGGTGGGAGATCTGGCGGTGAACGGCAACGATCTGAAGGCGCTGGGGCTTGTGGGACCCGCCATCGGACGGGCGCTTGCGTGCCTGCTGGACGAGGTCTTGGAGGGGCGGATCTCCAACGAGCGGGAGACCCTTCTCGCCCGTGCGAGAGAGATGCAATAACGTGAATTTTTCCCATGGTTATGGGATTTTTTGAAGGAGAGAGATTCGTATGTGTAACATTGCCGGATACGTGGGCTCCCGTCCCGCGGCGCCTATTTTGTTGGAAATGCTCCGTCGGCAGGAGGGCTTGAACGCAGGGTATTATTCGGGTCTTGCCACCCTTCACGAGGGGCAGGTCCGTTACGCCAAGGTGGTGGGCTCCCATCAGACCTTGGTGGAAACCACCGACGCCGCCTCCCTGCCCGGAACGGTGGGCATCGTCCACGGACGCACCCCCGGTGTGGACGGGGAGGAGTGGGCGCATCCCTATTTGGGGCGTTGGGAGGGGAAGATCCGCTCGGCGTACCTGCTCAACGGCTATTCGGGATGCTATCCCAGACCCATCCCCGACGAGATCGTGGACGAGTTGACCGAGCAGGGCTTCTGCTTGAAGTCCCGCACCATGCATAATCCCGAAGGGGACATCACTCTGCGGGACGGAAGCCGCATCAACATGACCGACGTGCTGTGCCAGCTGGCGTTGCGGGAGCTTCTGAAGGGCGAATCCCCGCGCTGCGCCATGGAAAACGCCTACCGTGCCCTGCCCAAGGAAATGGTTTGTCTGATGATCTCGGATCTTGCACCCGACCGCATCGCCTTTTCACGGTTTAATATGCCCCTTTATCTGGCGTTCGCTCCCCACGGGGTCTACGTGGCGTCCTGCCCCATTGCCTTCCCCGAAGATGCGGGAGAGCCCCTGCCCATTCCCGTCTGCTCCGCAGGGGAGATTTTTGCCGATCACTACGAAATTTATCCCATGAAGGACCTGCCCCGCACCGTGGCTCCCATCACCGCGCGGGTCCGCAAGGAGGGGTACGACCTCATCTGCGCCACCCTGCGGGAAGCACCCACCACCGTGAAATCCCTCGCCGCCGCCGTCAAGCCCTTGTTTGACAAGGCAGATGCGGTGCAAGCGGCGATGCTGATCTACGACGTGCTCTATTCCTTGCATAAGCAGGGTTCGCTGAAATGGGACGTGGCTTCCCTTCCCGGCGTCACTCCCGACCTCACCGCCCCCGAGTGGAGATTGTATCTGTAATTTTTGATCGCAAAAAAAGCACACTGCCCAACTTCCTTATGAGAAGCTGGGCAGTTTTTTCGCCGATTGCGGGTTTTATGCGAGCACATCCGACGGTTGAAAGTATCTTTTGCGCAGAAATTTACCCCTTCCACCGCTGCGCGGTCCCCCTCCCCCTCCACGAGGTGGAGGCTGACTTTTGTGCGCCAACGTTCTATTGTACATCGTTCAAGAAATGCGCTTTTGACGGTTAAAAAGTTAGTTTTGCGCAGGAACAATCCTTCAGTCGCCTTCGGCGCCAGGGCTTTACACAAGGGAGCCTTACTTTTGTGCACGAACTTTCTATTTTGCATCGTTCAAGAGGTTCTCTCGGATGGTAAAGATAACAATGAGCAGTGCACAAGGGTCAGCCTCCCTTGTGTAAAGGGAGGGGGACCAAACGCTTTGCGTTTGGTGGAAGGATTGTTATTAAGCATAAACTAACTTTTACACCGTTCAAGAGTTTCCTCTCGAATGGCAAAGAAAAGAATGAGCGAT
>JAFPBP010000229.1 GCA_017424085.1 Clostridia bacterium | reverse complement strand
TCGGAGAAGGTGTTGCTCTTCAGGACCGTTACCCCTTGGGGGATTACCACCTTCTCCAAAAGAACACATCCGCTGAAGGCGTTGCGTCCGATGGACGTAAGGCTTTTGGACAGGGTGATCTCGGTCAGATAGGGGCATCCGTAGAAGGCGTTGTCTCCGATGACCGTGATCGAGTTGCATAGGGTGATGGAATAGATCTCCGATCGGGTAAATGCGCCCGCATCGATCTCCGTAATGGTCTTTCCGTCAATGGTGCGGGGAAGAATTACGATATTTTCCTTTCCCACGTAGCCTGCGATTGCAACCGTTCCGTCGCTTTTGATTCGATAGGCAAACGCCTCTTCCACCGTGGCACGGTTGTCGTAGATTTTTTCCTCGTCGGTTCTGGTCTGATCCAGAATCTCTTCCAGCCAAAGGATCCGAAAGCCGCCCTCTGCGGAGATGCGGGGAAGCTGATAGGCGACGAGTGCCAGTCCGAAGATCCCGAGGAAGGCAAGAATGACCGTGAAAAACCGACCCAACTGCCGTCCGAAGGTGATGCGGAGCGGCTTGGGCGCTTTTCCGTATTCATCCAGCCCGTTGAGCCAGAACCAGAATCGTTTCAGACCCCGTGCGGGCTTGGGGGGTGCGTTTTCTTTCTTCTGTTTCGCTTTGTTTTCAGCCATATGGATCTCCGTATGCGTGAGCGCGTGCGCGTGTGATTTATAATATAACTTATATTATAACACAATATCAAGGTCATTGCAAGGGGAAAATGCGGTTTTTTTGTGAAAATCACTGTCTTGCGCGATCGATTCACCCTTGTCGGCATTCTGCATAAAATGGAGTGAGGTGATGAAAAATGCTATTCGGTAATTCCTGCGGCTGCTCAAATTCCTCCGACAGCTCCAATACCTGGTGGATCGTGATCATTGCGGTCATTGTGCTTTATTTCCTGTTTTTCGACCGTTCCTCCGAGGGAGAATGCTGTGATCCCTGTCATCGGAATCCCTGCTGCTGATCCGATGTGCCTGTGTTCTGTAGCCCGAAGCAATTCGGGCACAGAGCTTTTGGGAATTTTTTGTGAATTCTCTTGTCAAAAGGGCAAAAATATAGTATAATGGTATATTATTGTATATAGTCCGTAAAAGGGGAGGTGTGTTCCGTGCGGGTTTCGATCTGTACCTTGGGTTGTAAAGTGAATCATTATGAATCGCAGATCCTCCGTCGCCTGTTCGAGGAGCGGGGGGACGAGCTTGTGCCCTTCGGAGCGCCCTGCGATCTTGCGGTGATCCATTCCTGTGCCGTTACCGAGGAGAGCTCCCGCAAGAGCCGTCAGATGATGCGGCGCGCCCGTCGCATCTCTCCCGATGCGATCGTTGCCGTTCTGGGATGCCTGACGCAGGTGGAGCCCGAATCCTGTCCCGAGGCGGATATCGTTCTCGGAAATCGGGATAAGACGAGCCTTCCCGCATTGGTGGATCGGGTTCTTGCCGAGCGTGCGTCCGTAAATGCGGTAACGCCCATTCTTTCCCACCGAGCCTTTGAGCCCATGATCCTGCAATCGGACGAGCGGGTCCGTGCCACGGTGAAGGTCCAGGACGGATGCTGTAATTTCTGCTCTTATTGCATTATCCCTTACGCTCGCGGTCCCATCCGCAGTAAGACCATCGACGACGCCGTTTCCGAGGTGGAGGGGCTGGTGCGGCAGGGCTACCGTGAGGTGGTTCTTACGGGAATTCATCTGGACAGCTACGGACGGGAGCACGGACGGTACGATCTGTACGATCTTCTGGATCGGCTGGATGCCATCGAGGGGCTGGAGCGCATTCGCCTCGGCTCCACCGAGCCCGTGATGATCACGCCCGACCACGTGGCGCGGATGAAGCGGCTTCGGCATCTGTGTCATCACTTCAATCTGTCCCTCCAGAGCGGATGCACCGCAACTCTGAAGCGGATGCGCCGCCGTTATACCGCAGCGGAATACGATTCCTATGCAAAGCTCCTGCGGGAAGCCTTCCCTGACGTTGCCCTGACCACCGATATCATCGTTGGCTTTCCGGGGGAGACCGAGGCAGAATTTGAAGAGACCCTTGCCTTTGCAAAAGCCATCGGATTCGCTAAGATCAACGTTTTCCCCTTCTCTCCCCGTCGAGGAACTCCCGCATGGGACATGCCCGACCCCGTTCCTCCGCCCGTCAAAAAGGAACGCTGCCGTCGCATGCTTCGTCTGTCGGAGGAGAGTGAGCGGTCCTTTGCGGATTCCTTCGTGAATCAAACCGTTTTGGTATTGTTTGAGTCTTGGGAAAACGGGGTTGCCCGTGGCTATTCCGAGAATTTTTTGTCCCTGTCCGTTGAGAGTAAAAACGATCTCGTCGGGCAGATCCTTCCCGTCCGCATCGTCGCTCCGGGGAAGGGTGTTCTGATCTGAGAATTATGTGTGATAGAAATAGATAAAGTGAGGTTTCCTTCGTGGCAAACGAGTACAACAACGACAGTATTAAATCCTTAAAAGGCGCCGACCGCGTCCGTCTTCGTCCCTCGGTAATCTTCGGATCCAATGGGCTGGAGGGATGCTGCCATTCCTTCTTCGAGATCCTTTCCAACTCCATCGACGAGTTCAAGGAGGGAAGAGGCTCGAAGATCATCGTCACCCGCTACGCCGACCTGTCTCTTGAGGTCACCGACTTCGGTAACGGCATTCCCGTGGACTTCAACCAGAAGGAGAACGCCTACAACTGGGAGCTGCTCTTCTGTGAAATGTACGCAGGCGGCAAATACGGCGACGACGCCTCCAATCTTTATGAATATTCTCTGGGCTTGAACGGTCTGGGGCTTTGTGCCACCCAGTACGCCTCCGAGTTCATGGAGGCGGAGATCTACGACGGAAACTATCAGTACAAGCTTTCCTTCCGCGAGGGTAAGCCCGTGGAAAAGAAGAAGGAAAATGTGCTGAAAAAGGTGGAAATGAAGCACAAGCGCGGCTCCACCATCCGCTGGAAGCCCGATCTGAAGGTTTTTACCGAGATCGAAATTCCCCGCTCCTATTTTCAGGGCGTTCTCCAGCAGCAGGCGATCTGTAACGCAGGTCTGACTCTGGTGCTCCGCTGGCAGGATTCGGTGGACAAGCGCTTTGAGGAGGAGACCTATTGCTACGAAAAGGGTATTGAGGATTATGTCAATTCCTTCATCGGTGACGATGCCATTGCTCTGCCCCAGCTGTGGTCCTGCGAGCGGCAGGGACGGGACCGTGAGGACCTTCCCGAATACAAGGTCCGCCTCAACGTGGCGTGCGCCTTCTCCAATACCGTCAACCGCATGGAGTATTACCACAACTCCAGCTTTCTGGAATACGGCGGCTCTCCCGATAAGGCGGTAAGAAGTGCTTTTGTGTACGCCTTTGACAACTATATCCGCAAGATCGGGAAATACACCAAGAACGAGTCGAAGATCACCTTTCAGGACGTTCAGGACTGTCTGGTACTGATCTCCAACTCCTTCTCCACCTCTACCTCCTACGAAAATCAGACCAAAAAGGCGATCAATAATAAGTACGTCTACGAGGCGATGAACGAGTTTTTGCGCCATTCTCTGGAGGTCTATTTCATCGAGCATAAGGCGGAGGCGGACAAGGTTGCCGAGCAGATCCTCGTCAACAAGCGGAGCCGTGAGAACGCGGAAAAGACCCGTCTGAATCTGAAAAAGAAGCTTACCGTGGAGATGGATATCGCCAATCGGGTGGAGAAGTTCGTGGATTGCCGCTCCAAGGATCCCTCCGTGCGCGAGCTTTATATCGTAGAGGGTGACTCTGCATTGGGCTCGGTCAAGTTCGCCCGACAGGCGGAATTCCAGGCAATCATGCCCGTCCGCGGTAAGATCCTCAACTGCCTGAAGGTGGAATACAACAAGATCCTCAAGAGCCCCATCATCACCGATCTGATCAAGGTGCTCGGATGCGGCGTGGATATCAAGATGAAGGGCAGTCAGGAATCTGCATTCAACATTGACAACCTCCGCTTCGGAAAGATCATCATCTGCACCGATGCCGATGAGGACGGCTATCAGATCCGAACGCTGATCCTTGCCATGATCTATCGTCTTACGCCCCGTCTTCTGGACGAGGGAAAGGTTTACATCGCTGAATCTCCCTTGTATGAAATCACGCAAAAGGATAAGACGTGGTTTGCCTACACCGATCGGGAGAAGAATGAGATCGTCTCGGGGTTGACGGGAAAATATACCGTTCAGCGCTCCAAGGGTCTCGGTGAAAACGAGCCCGAAATGATGAAGCTGACCACCATGGATCCCGAAACCCGCCGTTTGATCAAGGTTCTGCCCGAGGAGGCGGAAAAGACCGCGAGGGTCTTTGATATGCTTCTGGGCGACGATCTGGAGGGACGAAAGCAGCACATCGCCGAATGCGGAGCTCAGTATCTTGAGCTTGCGGACATTTGAGAAAGGGGGAAGGAATCATGCCTCAGACCGAACAGAAAATTACCGATACGCTTGAATTGAACTATATGCCCTACGCCATGAGCGTCATCGTCTCCCGTGCCATTCCCGAGATCGACGGCTTCAAGCCCGCTCATCGAAAATTGCTCTATACCATGTACAAAATGGGGCTTCTCAACGGAAATCTGACCAAATCCGCCAACGTGGTGGGTCAGACCATGCGCCTCAACCCCCACGGTGACGCCGCCATCTACGATACCATGGTGCGCCTTACCCGAGGGCACGAGGCTCTGCTGCATCCCTTCGTGGAATCCAAGGGGAACTTCGGAAAGCATTCCTCCCGTGATACCGCCTACGCCGCACCCCGTTATACCGAGGTGAAGCTGGATGCCTTCTCCGCAGAGTTGTTCTCCGAGATCGATCACGATACGGTGGACATGGTGGATAACTACGACGGTACCATGAAGGAGCCCACTCTTCTTCCCGTCACCTTCCCCAATATCCTCGTCAACCCCAACAAGGGCGTTGCCGTTGGTATGACCACTGAGATCTGCTCCTTCAACCTCACCGAGGTCTGTAATACCGCCATCGAGCTTCTGAAAAATCCGAAACACGACATTCTCACAACTCTTACCGCTCCCGATTTCCCCGGTGGCGCTCAGCTGATCTACGACGCGGACGCTCTTCGGTCCATTTACGAAACGGGGCGGGGCTCCTTCCGTCTGCGTTCCAAATACCGTTACGACAAGAAGGGCAACTGCATCGAGATCTAC
>JAFPBP010000228.1 GCA_017424085.1 Clostridia bacterium | reverse complement strand
GGTGGAGCGGCGGAAGTTGCCGCCTCTCGTTCTGTTGTAGCCTTTTCCGGGGTCGTATGTCATACCGCTTTTTATAAAGGAATCCTTTGCGTGAACGAAGCAGATATGCGGAAGTAGCTTGGATACCGCCGTAGCGCAGTCCTCGTCTACACCGCTGAAGTTTCCGATGTCGCAAAGCAGACCGTAATTTTCGTGGTCTACCTGATACATCAATTCTTCAACGCGGTAGCTGTCCTGCATAATTCTTCCGTGATTCTCGGAGCAGACCTTAACTCCCTTCTCTTTTGCATAATCAGCAAGACGACGGACGTAAGGCGCGGCGATCTCAATGACCTTTTTGGGAGATTTAGAAGGCTCGTCACCTATAAATTTGTATGCGATGTCAAATCGCATAAGCGGAATTCCAAGCTCGCTTGCAATATCCACCATTGAGCAAAGCCTTTCAAGCTCCTTTTCGGGCTCCGCGCAATACAGGCAGGAATCCACCGTAAAGATCGGCACCTCAAGTCCTTTTTCAACTGCGTAAGTGTGCAGGGCTTTGGCATAGCTTGCCATGGTCTCACCCTTCGGCACAGCGGGATTGAATATCTGAAGCTCTACCGCATCAACGCCGAGAGCCTTTATGGTATCGATGACCTGATAAGGCTGTTCCCCGCTGTGGGTGAAACAATTACGCATCCGGAAAACGAGAATTTAGTTCTGTCTGCCGTTTCCTCTTCGGCTCGAGTCTATTATATCCTCGAAAACTATCACGTTACTTCTTTCAAAAAGGAATGGGTTGATGATGGGGTCCCGGATGAAACTTATGCGTTCTTTGAGGAGAACGGTGTATGGTGCTATATCACCCGCGGTACGGATACTTCAGAGCGGTGGTTTCTGGGTGTGGAATGGGAGCGTGTGATCCTCCCCGAGGACTTCTTAGAGAATCTTGAAGCGTATTCAGCGCAATAAAGAAAAATTCCGAACGAGCGGCGGAGTTTCGGGCGTTGATGCTCCGTCGCCGGGAGGAAAAACCCGTTATTGGTAAGCGAAGTGAAGCTTCCGGATTAAGGAGTGCTGTTGTTTGTGAAAACGGGAACTACAGAATTGGTGAATAAAGGAGCACAATATGAAAAAAATAAGTTGTATTTTGTTAACATTAATGCTCTTAGTCGCATCGTTTGCAGGATGTACAAAAAAGGATGGATTATCAATCAAAATATGCGGATATTCAGATTCAATACCGGAAAACCCGCACAAGTTAGAATATAAAGATTGGGGCAAAGATTCATTTGTTGATTCTGCCGCTGCCGAATGTGTTGAATTAAAGATCGGGAATATTGAGGTTATCGGAACCTATGTTGAAACCGAAAAACGATTTTCTGAATTTTATAATACACATACATATAAAGATGAGCAGAACCGCTATTTTTCTTTGACAGAAGATGGTAAATTGTGTATCTATTTTTTTGGAAATAATCCTTCGCAAGAGGAAGAAAAGGATGCATGTACAGAATCTGAATGCATTGAAATTTCTAACAAATTTGTTTCTGACATTACAGATATTTCAGCGTATACAGTGTCCGCTGCCTTTGATGAAAACAGAAAAATGTATACAATATCATATACAAAATATGTTGATGGTTTCATCTGTTCTGATCGGGCAGACGTAAGGATCGATGAGACAGGTTACATATATAGTTTTTCGTCTACGATGCTTGGCAGGATCCCGTCTGATACAGCAACAGACTTTGACCGTGATATTATCCAAGAACAAATCATATCGAAACTTGATAATGAATATCGCAATGCAAAAAAATTCTATGATAAGGTTTCTTATGAAAACTTTTACTATGAATTGACTATTGGCGACGATGGAAAATACGCCTTAATATGTTCTGTTGATGTAAACTGTATTCGTTCTTATGATGACTGTGATGCTATTTCTCCTGAACGTATTCTGTTTATTATTCAGTAGTTATAATAGTTATTTGTCTGCGGGTATCTTAGTCGGGATTTTATGTGTTATTGCGCTTGCTGCCTGTGGAGTATTATGGTTTTTATTCCATCGGCGGAAAGTAAAAGGAACGAATGGTTGACCCGAAGTGAAATATCCCCGTAAACGAATCTAAGAAAAATTCCGAACGAGCGATCGTTCGGAATTTTTTCTTCTTCCTTTGTTTGTGGGATGTTCGTCGCCTGCGGCAACGGATCCGTGTTCCGTTTTGTTCTCAGAACTGCATGACGCATTTCTTGACCGCTTCGATCTCCTCGGGGGAAACCTCGGCGTCAAAGGCGTTGAAGGTGTTGTCCGTGACGTCCTTTCCGGTCAGCACGTGGAACCACAACAGCGCCAGCGCGTACCGTCCCATCCCGTAGGAGGCGTGGAAGGAATCTCTGTGAACGGCAAAACCCTTCCCGATCAGATCGTGGAACATGGTTCCCGAGGGAATGACCTTGTCTGCGCCCACGTCCTTTGCCGCCTTCTGATAAGCGTCGTGCAGATCGTTGTACATGGCGGTGGGATCGGTGTAGGCAATGCTTGCCAGCTTGTTGCTGTCCTTTTCGTATTCCCAGGTCTCCTGAATGACGATCTTCGCCTTGGGGCTGAGCTTTTTTACGTAAGCCGCAAGCTCATTCAGATAGGGCTGATAGGTTTCGTAGTTGACCGAAACGGGGCTCGCCTGATGCAGGATCACCGCGTCCCATTCGCGCGTGAGCAGGGCTTCCTTGAGAGAGACGTAAAAGCCCGTGCTTTGTCCGTTGAATTCCATGGCGTATGCCCGCTCCTCCGAGAGCATGTTGCGGTAATGCTTGCTCAAGGGGCAACCTCCGATGTAGAGATTGACTACCGTGATCCCTCGTCCCGCGCTTGCGGCAATGCCGTGGAGATAGTGGGTCGCGTCGCTTCCAAAGCTGTTTCCGATGCAGAGTACGTTCATGCCGGGAACCTCCTTTTTTATAAATTGCCCGAAGATGTGACTCCTCGGGCAATGATTTTTATTTACGAACGGGTTGCGATCTGATTCTTGATCTGGGCAAGGAATTCGTCCAGAGACATGGAGGTGGTCTGGTCGGTGTCGCGGTTACGGACCGAGACGCAGTTATTTTCGATTTCCTTTTCGCCGATGATCAGCATGTAAGGCACGCGGTCAACCTGACGGGCTTCGCGGATCAGATAACCGATCTTTTCGTTGCGGTTGTCGAATTCGCAGCGGATGCCTGCATCCTTCAGCGCCTGATAGACCTTAGCGCCGTATTCCTGGCTCTTTTCGGAAACCAGCAGGACCTTTGCCTGAACGGGAGCCAGCCATACGGGGAACTTGCCTGCGAAATGCTCGGTGAGAATGCCGATGAAGCGTTCGATGGAGCCGAAGCAGACGCGGTGGATCATGATGGGACGCTGCTTTTCGCCCTTCTCGTCCACGTAATCCAGCTCAAAGTTTTGAGGCATCTGGAAGTCCAGCTGAATGGTGCCGCACTGCCAGGTTCTGCCCAGACAGTCCTCCAGATGGAAGTCGATCTTGGGACCGTAGAAGGCGCCGTCGCCCTCGTTGATCACGTAGGGGAGACCCAGGCGCTCCAACGCATCCTTCAGACCGTTGGTGGCTGCTTCCCAATCCTCGTCGCTTCCCATGCTGTCCTCGGGACGGGTGGAAAGCTCCACGTGATATTTGAAGCCGAACTTTTCATAGACTTCGTTGATCAGATTGACCACGCCCGTGATCTCGTCGGTGATCTGGTCCTTTCTCATGAAGATGTGAGCATCGTCCTGATTGAAGCAACGAACGCGGAACAATCCGTGCAGGGCGCCGCGCAGCTCGTGACGGTGCACCAGACCGATCTCGCCCATGCGAAGGGGCAGATCACGGTAGGAGTGGGGCTGGCTCTTGTAGACCAGAACGCCGCCGGGGCAGTTCATGGGCTTAATGCAGCAGGTCTCCTCGTCGATGGTGGTGGAGTACATGTTATCCTTGTAGTGATCCCAGTGACCGCTGGTCTCCCACAGCTGACGGTTCATGATCAGCGGGGTGGAGACTTCAACGTAATCCTCGCGGGAGTGAATATCTCTCCAGTAGTCGATGAGGGCATTTTTCACCTTCATGCCCTTGGGCAGGAAGAAGGGGAATCCGATGGCTTCGTCGCGGAACATGAAAAGACCCATTTCCTTGCCGATCTTACGGTGATCGCGCAGCTCGGCTTCTGCCATCAGCTTCAGGTGCGCATCCAGATCTGCCTGGCTTGCGAAGGCGATGCCGTTGATGCGGGTGAGCATCTTGTTCTGCTTGTCGCCCTTCCAGTAAGCGCCCGACTGTTGGGTGATCTTGAACGCCTTGACTCCCTTGGTGTAGGTCAGGTGGGGCCCGATGCACATGTCAACGTAGTCCCCCTGCTGATAGAAGGAGATGATGGCGTCCTCTGCCAGATCTCCGATGTGCTCTTCCTTGTATTTTTCCTTGCGATCCTGCATGAGCTTGACCGCCTCTTCCCGAGGCAGGGTGAAGGTCTTCAGAGGCAGATTCTCCTTGACGATCTTCTTCATTTCCGCTTCAATGCGGCCCAGATCCTCGTCGGTCAGCTTGGTATCGCCAAGATCCACGTCGTAGTAGAAGCCCTTTTCGGTTGCGGGACCGTAAGCAAAGTCCGCATGGGGCCAGAGCCGCTGAATGGCTTGCGCCATGATGTGTGCGGCGGTGTGACGAATTACGTGAAGCTCCTCTTCCTTCGGGCATTCGCCCACGGTTCCGTCGTTGTACAGTACCTTCATTGTATGATCTCCTTTTCGGTTTGTTTTCAAAAAAATAAACACCCTTAGGGGCAGTTCTCCTGCCGTTAAGGGTGCATATGCACGGTTCCACCTTACGTTTCACTTCATTGATCCCCATGACGCGGGGAAGACGTCAGCACTTACTTGTTTTCCGTTGGGCGCTGCGGCTCCGGAGTGGTCTTCACGCGATCTTCCCATAAGGAACTCACAGCAAGCGTTCCTCTCTCTGAATGCTCCGATCGGCTACTCTCTCCATCGTTGCCTTTGATCTTCAATTATAACTACTTAATATAATATCACAAATTCCCCCGTTTGTCAAGAGGTCTGCGGGCGTTTTTGCGATTTTTCTTTTCAAATTTCCTCAGTTCAGATCCTCGGGCTCCACGATGCCGAATTGCTTCAACCCACGGGCGAACAGCGCCCAGCGGCTCATCTGCACCGTAGTGTGCAGAAGGAAGAGCAAAAGAACCAACGTAAACGCCCCGAAAAAGAGACTTTTTTGCAGATACGTGAGGAATCCGAAGTAGATCCCGACGGCGATGATCACCCCGAGAATCAGCAGATCGAGGAGGATCACGGGGCTGTATTTGTTCAAAATTTCGTCGCGGTCTTCCTTGTGGTGCAGATAATTTTCCCGCGCGGTAACCGTGCCCCGCGTGACCTCCTCGGTCAGACAGAGCAGATCGAACTGCATGTGGGAAAAGCCCTTCATGGTGCGGCGGTTTGCCTTGATCCGTACGGTGCAGCCCTCCCGTCCCTCCACCCGCAGGCGCAGAGACAGGGTCCCGCGGCAGAGGCGGTTTCCGATCAGATCGGGGCTTCTCATCCCCCGCATCCGCATGCTATTCTCGGTCACTGAAATGCATCGCTTCTCGGTGGGCTCCGCCGTGATCAGCGCCGCTTCGTCCCCCTCCAGAATTGCACTTTGCGTGGGTAGGATCTCCGCCTGCGCCTCGCCCAACCGCACCCGAAGAATGCTTGCGGTCTGATTGATGACAGTATACAGCATAAGCGTCTCCCTTCAGTATTCCTCCAGAATGGATCGACGGTATTCCGAGGGCGTTTGCCCCACCATGGATTTGAACGCCTTGTTGAAGTGGGATTGGGAGCAATAGCCCGTTTCCTCCGCCACCCGTGAAAGGGAGTATTCCCCCGTGCGGATCAGCTGCTTTGCCTTCTCAATGCGCTTTTTTACGGTGTATTCATAGGGCGTCACGCCGATTTTTTTGTGGAACACCGCGTGCAGATGGTTGGGGGAGACGTGGACCGCTCTGGCAAGGTCCTGCAGGGAGCAGGGCTCGGTGTAGTGTTGGTTCAGATACCGCATTGCCTCCGCTACGATCCGATCCCCCGCATCGGGAAGCCTCCGTGCGTGCTCGTTGCGTGCCAGGCGCAGGCAACGGTAGATCACGTCCAACAGCAGGGCGTTGACCCGAATCTTTGCATCCACGTCCTCCTCTTCTGTCAAAATAACGCTGATCTTTTCAAATTTCGCCAGGATCTCGTCGGTTTCCTCCTCCGCAAAGAAGACGTTGGGCAATCCCTGCAAAATTTCATCGATCTCTCCGCCCTCCTGTGGAGTGATGCGAATAAAGCTGCATCGCACGGGCAGGTCGCTGTAGCGGATCTGCCCCGGCTTGGCGCAGAGGATCATGCCCCGACGGATGGGATAGACGTTGTCGTCCACGTGACTTTGCCCCGAATCGGTATGGAAGATCTCAAGCTCGTAATGCTGCACGAGGCGGGGTTGGGTTCGGGGTTTTGATCTGTGCAAAAGATTGCTATCGAAGACCGACGATTGCAGAGACGAGAGTTCGCGCACGGGCAACCTCCGAAAAATCATAAGATTATGATAATTAATCCATAAAATCAGACTATATTCCGATTTCTTTTCGGAATATAATGAAAGGTACAAGAATATTATAGCAGATTCCCCTCTGCTTGTCAAGTCCGAAAGGAGTATTTTTTATGGAACGCTTGATCCCCGCAGGGGCGTTGCCTCATTTTGATGCGAAGGACGTTGCCTTTTCCCGCCTTGGGGTGGGCTTTGAAAAGCTGGATCGGGACGTGTTCAATCCCGAGCCCGCCTACGATCTGGTTGCCGCCATCGGCGTGAAAAAGATCCGTCTGCAATCGGGCTGGATGAAGACCGAGAAGGTGGAGGGCGTCTACGATTTTGCTTGGCTGGATCGGATCGTGGACAACCTGATCGCCCGCGGCATGGAGCCTTGGCTCTGTCTGTGCTACGGAAATCCCCTCTATACCGAGCTTGCAAAGCCCGTGTTCGGCGCCGTGGGATGCCCTCCCATTGCCACCGAGCGGGAAATGAACGCATGGATCGCCTACGTGAAAGCCACCGTGGAGCATTTTCACGGACGCATCGGCATGTACGAGATCTGGAACGAGCCCGATTGCAATTACTCCTGGCGGCATTGCGAAAACGAGGTCAAGGATTACGACAAGGACGCCTACGAATACGGAATTTTTGCCTGCGCCACCGCTCGCGCGATCAAGGAAGCCGACTCCGCCGCCAAGGTCATCGGCTTTGCCCTTGCCCACACCCGCGCCAACGGCTTCTCCTTTGCGGAAATTGCCCTGTCCACGGGCTTATATCGGTACATTGACTACGTCTCCTATCACAGCTATTCCGCCCACGACGAGGAGCGCTGTCAGCGAGTCAAGGCGTTGCAGACGCTGGTGCAATCCTTCAATCCCAATATCAAGCTGATCCAAGGGGAATCGGGATGCCAATCCCGCAGCGACGGGGCGGGCGCCTTGAAGCGCATGGCGTGGACCGAGGAAAAGCAGCAGAAGCTGTTGCTCCGCATTCTCGTCCGTGACCTCCATTGCGGCGTGGAATTTACCTCCTATTTCTCTTCTCTGGATATGGTGGAAGCCCTGCGGGGCAGACTTGCCGACAAGGCGTCTTACATGGATTACGGCTATTTCGGTGTCCTCCGTGCCGACTTTGACGAAAACGGGCGGGGCACGGGCAATTACACCAAAAAACCCTCCTATTACGCCCTTTCCGCCTTGGCGTCCCTGATGCAGGGTGACGTTCAGCCTCAACCCATCGCATATTCCAAGGAGTGCCTGCCCTCCGTCCGCGTTAACGGGAACGATTGCACCGATTCTACGGTCGAGGTTTACGGCTTCCGATTGGAGGATGGAAGACGGGTGGTTATATATTGGAACAACGTTCCCATTCTCACCTCCACCTACGAGGGAACCGTATCCCTTGCCATCTATCGACAGAAGGGTGTTGCCCCCAAGGTCTGCGATCTGCGGAACGGCAATCTGTACGATCTTCCCGCAGAGATGTGGGAGAAGAGCGGCACGCAGGGAGTCCTTCTGAAAAACCTCCCCCTCACCGATTGCCCCAT
>JAFPBP010000227.1 GCA_017424085.1 Clostridia bacterium | reverse complement strand
GAAGCTTCTCCAGAACAACTGACATGGCTTGTCGAAAAGGCAAATTCTATCCACTAATACGAAATTACGTTGAATGGGGAAATAAAATATACCTTTTGGCTTTACCACCCCCGTTTTTGGCGTAAAAATATACCTTTTGGAGCATTGACCCACGTTAAAAGTTTAGTTTGTCTGACTCGTCAGACAAACTAAAGCGATATAAATCCCTGAATGGATTTGAGATATACGCAGCATTCCATTCGCGTGCGATATGCCTGCGGCGCGATATGTGCCTTCGACACGTGAGCGCACTGCGTGCGCAAGGTCGCGGGGATTTATATTCGCGTACGTTCCACCACGTTCGCCATCGGCGAACATATCGCTGTTCTGCACGCAGAACTATATCGCTTTTGCGAAGCAAATATGTCGCGCACCGAAGGTGCATATCGCTTACCGAATGAAATGAGGTAAACACCATGAACAAAACCATAAAAGAATGGGTTCTTGACATCCTGTACGCTATGATTGCGGGGGTCATCGTGGGGACCGCGTACTATTTTTTTCAGAACAGCAACGGATTTGCGCCGGGAGGCGTGGGCGGACTTGCCACGATCACCCACTACCTATTGGAGGATCGGATCAGCTGGTCGATCCTGATGGTGGCGTTCAATCTGCCCATCTTTGTGCTGGTCAGCGCCATGGTCAATAAGAAGCTTGGCATTGTTCTGAGCATTTATATGCTCGTGCAATCGTATCTCCCCAATCTTTACGCCGCCCTGGGAGCCGCCCCCTATTGTCAGGCGAACAACGGCGAGGATTTCAATATTGTATTCGCCTGCATCGCCACGGGCGTGATCTCGGGCTTCGGCTTTTCTCTCATGCTCAAGCGCTTCGGCGCCAGCGGAGGCACCTACGGGATCTCCGCGCTGATCAAAAGGGCAAAGCCCGAAATGAACATCGCCTACGTTTCGTTTATTATGGATACAAGCGTAGTTCTGATCGCGTTTTTCGTGTACGGACGGAACGTCACTCCCGTCATGTGCACCCTTCTGAACCTGTTTATCGCAAACGTGATCGTAGATCACGGCTTGAGCGGCCTGAAGAACGGCTACAAATTTGAAATCGTCACAAGCCACCCCAAGGAGCTGTCCGAAGAGCTGATGACAAAGCTGAAGCACGGGGTGACCGAGATCAGCGTTCGCGGAATGTATTCGGAAACCGAGAAATATCTGCTGATCTGCATCATCAACAAGCGGCAGATCGGCGAAATGATGAAGATCCTCAAAAGCCACCCCGACACCTTCGCCAGCTTTGAAAAGGTAAACGAGGTTTTCGGAAACTTCAATCGTCGAATTTGACCCGAAAGGAACTCTTATGAAGCAATTTTGTTTTACGGTGGACGATAACGTGCGCTTTCTGCGGGAGCTGAACGCGGGGCGGGCGGAATCGATCTTCGACCATCCCTATCTTGCCCTGTATCGCCGCCTCCACGAGCGGTTCGGGCTGAAAATTCAACTGAATCTCTTTTACCGCGATCCATGGTTCGATCTCTCCCAAATGACCGACCGCTACGCCGCCCAATGGAAAGAGAACGCCGATTGGCTCAAGATGTCCTTCCATTCTGAGGCAGAAACGGTGCGTCCCTACGAATTCTCCCCCTATGAGGAGGTCTACGCCGATTGTAAGGCGGTGCAGGATGAGATCTGCCGCTTTGCCTCCCCTGCGGCGCTGGCAAAAACCACCACCGTTCATTACTGTCTGAACACCCAAGGAGGCTTGCAGGCGCTGAAGGACAACGGCGTTACGGGGCTCTTGGGCTTGTACGGCACCGACGAGGCGCCCCGCACCTCCTATCAGACCAAGGAAGAAGACCTGCCCCGTCTGCGGGCGGGAGAGGCGGTAGAAGACGACGGAGTGATCTACGGCGCCATCGATCTGATCCTGAACCTCTATTCCAAGGAAGAGATCCTGTCCCGTCTGGAGGGGATGAAGCATCGCCCCGCCCTGCGGGTCATGATCCACGAGCAGTATTTTTACCCCGACTATCGCGCCTACCAGCCCGATTTTGCCGAAAAATTGGAGGCGACCTTCGCATTCCTCTCCGAGCAGGGATTCGAAAGCCGCTTCTTTGAAGAAATGAACTGAGAAAGGACCCTCCTTATGAAACGATTCAAGGCTTTGAAAATCATCGGCATCATTCTTGCCGCCATCCTGCTGTTTTTCGTTGTGATCAACGTGATCCCCCCTGCGAAGACCGTGCAGGACAACCCCTTCGTGGTGGAGAAGGGCGCCCTGCCCCTCCTTGCCGCCCATCGGGGAGGCGGAGACTGCAACCCCGAGAATACCATGCTCGCCTTCCGTGAGGCGGCGCTGACCTACAAGGTGGATATCATCGAAAGCGACCTGTATCTGACCAAGGACGGGTATCTGGTCTATAACCACGATTCCTACGTGGACGAGACCTGCAACGTGAACGGAGATCTGACCCAAGAGCAGGTCAAGGAGCTTTGCAAGGACAAGACCAAGCGCCATTACATCAAGGATATGACTTTGGCGGAGCTGGAGCAATACAACTTCGGATATTATTTTGAGGACGAAAACGGTCAGCGGATCTACAAGGACGTGACCGACGTGGCGGCGGCGGGCTTGCAGATCGCCACGGCAGACAAATTATTTGCGGAATTCCGCGAGAGTGCCCCCAACCTTCTGTTCATCGTGGAGATCAAGAACAGCGGAGAAATGGGCATCGAGGCGTGCCGCATTCTCAACGAGACCCTCACCGCCTACCCCGAATTTGCCGACCGCATCGTCATCGGAACCTATCACGAGGAGGTGGAGCAGGAGCTGAAGGAGAATTATCCTCACCTGCTGAGAGGCGCCTCCGAGGCTTCGGCGGCGGATTTCGTCATCACCCAGCTTTTGGGCGTAAACCTCTTTGACAAGAGCGACTTTGCCTGCCTGCAGATCCCCACCGTATACGACGTGGGCTTCGACCTGCCTCTGAATCTGAAGACCCTCATTTCCCGTGCCCATCGCCGCAACATCGCCGTTCAGTATTGGACCATCAACGACGCGGACGAGATGCGGGAGCTGATCGAGCTGGGATGCGATTGCATCATGACCGACAACCCGAAGCTTCTCAGAAGCGTTCTGGAAGAATACAAATAACCCACGCAAAGGAGATTTTTCCCATGTTGATCGACATGCACGCCCACACCTCGGGCATCAGCTGGTGCTGCCGTGCCCCCGCGCCGAAGATCCTGGAGGACGCGAAAAAGGTGGGCATCGACGGCATCATTCTGACCAATCATTTTCTGGACACCTATCTGCGGGACGGCATGACCCCCGCCGATCTGGCGCAAAAATACGTAAATGAATATTATTACACCCGCCAATGCGGTGAAGAGATGGGGATGAAGGTCTTTTTCGGCGTTGAAGTCACCATGCAGAGACACGCCGACGAGCACGTTCTGGTCTACGGCGTGGACCCCGACTTCGTGCTTCAAAACCCCGAGCTGTATCACATGACGCTTCGGGAATTATCCGACACCGTGCACGCCGCAGGCGGATATCTCGCTCAGGCGCATCCCCTGCGAAGCGGCAGAAACGTGCTGATGGACCCTGCCCTTCTGGACGGGGTTGAGGTCAACAGCCATCAATTATACGACGGACCCCAATACGAAGTTCTCTCCGCCTACGCCCGCACCCACGGGCTGACCCTCACCTCGGGGGGAGACTACCACGCCGACGCCTCCCGCCCCCTGTGCGGCGTCCATCTGCCCGACGGTCTTGCCGATTCGGGGGAGATCTTCCGTTATCTGCAGACCGCGGCTGAGATCGACCTGCAGCTGCAGGAGGACCACGACGGCCCCCGCAGCCGCGTCGTCTTCCGCAAAGAGGAGGGCTGATATGGAACGGCTCTGGACTGCGGCACGGGCGCTGGAGCAGCAGGCAACGGCGTGGCGACGGGACTTTCACACCTACCCCGAATTGGGGCTCTGCGAATACCGCACCGCATGGCGGATCATGGACCTTCTCACCGCATGGGGATATGAAGTCTCCTTCGGGCGTGCGGTCATGGACCCCGACCTGCTGTACGGGCTCCCCGCCCCCGAGGTCATGGAACAAAAGCGCCTTCGGGCGATGGGGGAGGGGGTTCCCCAAGCCCTGACCGAGCAGATGAAGGGGGGCATGACGGGGATCGTCGCCACCATCCAAGGGACGGGGGACGGGAAAACCGTGGCGTTCCGCTTTGATATGGACTGCAACGAGGTGACCGAGGCGACCGAGGGACACCGTCCCGCTGGGGAAGGCTTTGCCTCTCTGCATGCGGGGGAAATGCACGCCTGCGGGCACGACGGGCATTGCGCCATCGGGCTTACCCTGGCAAAGATCCTCGCCGACCACCGCGACGCCTTTTCGGGGCAGGTCAAGCTGATCTTCCAGCCCGCCGAAGAGGGGGTGCGCGGAGCGAAAAGCATGGTGGGTGCGGGGATTTTGGACGACGTGGATTGCTTCTTTGCGGGGCACATCGGCATCGGAGCCCGCGAGAACGGCACCTTAGCCGCCCTTACCGAGGGATTTTTGGCGTGCACGAAGGCGGATGCCTGCTTTACGGGCAGAGCCAGCCATGCGGGGCTTGCCCCCGAGGAGGGGAAAAACGCCCTTCTGGCGGCGGCGCAGGCGGCGGTCTCCCTTCACGGCATCTCCCGCCACGGCAAAGGAGCCTCCCGCATTAACGTGGGGGTCCTGCAGGCGGGAGCGGGACGAAACGTCATCCCCGACCGTGGGGTGGTTAAATTCGAAACCCGAGGCGAAACCGCCGAGATCGATGAATATATGCAGAGCGAAGCCCATCGCATCCTGCAAGCCTGCGCGGACCTGCAGGGTGTGACGCTGGATTACGAGATCAAGGGCTCCTCCCTCTCCCACGAGCCCGACCGCAAGACCGGCGCCGAGATCGCCGCTCTGGCGCGGGAATCGGGGCAGTATGAAAGGGTCTTCGACTGTCTGCCCATGAACGCCAGCGAGGATTGCACTTATTTTCTGGAGGAAATGCGAAAGCAGGGCAAGCCCTGCGCCTTTCTGATGCTGGGAAGCGCCCTTGCGGCAGGGCACCACAACGGTCGGTTCGACTTTGACGAATCGGTTCTGTGGCGGTCGGCGGGGCTTCTGGCGTGCCTTGCGGCGACCTATACCAAGCGATAACGAAAAACGATACGATCGAAGAAGAAAGGAATTCTCATATGAAGCTCTCGGAACTTTCCAAGGAACAGCTCAAAACTCTGACCAAGGAGCAGGTGGCAAAGGTGGTCTATCGGGATCACTACGACGATGGCGGCGACGCAGAGGTTGCCCTGCTTTTGGGCGGCAACCCCCTGGTCTGCCAGCGCCGCGCACAGGATGCCGCATCCCTCTACCGTGAGGGGAGGGTCAAGTATATCGTGCCCACGGGGGGCGTGGAATGGGACACTCCCTTCGGGCGCATGACCGAAGCCAATCTCATGGCGCATTATCTGAGATCCGAGGGCGTTCCCGAGGAAGCGATCCTGGTGGAGAATCAGTCCACCACCACCGTGGAGAACATGCTCTGCTCCGCCTTGATCATTCACCGCGCCTTGAAGCTGAAAAACGTGCATCGCATGTTTGTCGTCACCTCCCCCTGCCACATCAAGCGGGCGCTGAGCATTTCCCGCACCTATCTGCCCCGCACCCTGGAGCTGGCGGGCTTTTGCCGTTATTTTGAAGCCGACAGTCCCGAGGGATGGGACAAGGTCCCCTTCTACGCCGAGCGCACCCTGCGGGAGCTGTCCCTGATCAAGGATCTGGTGGATCGGGGAGAGATGGAAGACGAAGAGCTGTAAGGAGCGATCGCAATGACCACGCTTTTATTGCTCCGCCACGGCACCAGCGTCAACAACACCGAGCGCCGCTTTTCGGGGCAATTCGACACTCCCCTCACCGAGCAGGGGCGTCTGCAAGCCGCCGAGGCGGGGGAATACATTCTGAAATCCTTTCCCGTCACCGCCGTTTACGCCAGCGATCTGACCCGCGCGAGGGATACGGTAACTCCCGTGGCGCAGGCGTTGGGCTTGCCCGTGACCCTCGATCCCGCCCTGCGGGAGGTGGATCTGGGAGACTTTACCAATCAGCCCATTTAATATAGTAGCCTTAGGGGTTGTAAACGTAGGCGTAAAGTTTAATAAGTCCCTTAAAATCCTCCGTTCCCTTATAACGGTGGCGTTAATAATAGGCTTTGTAATTCTTATGGCCG
>JAFPBP010000226.1 GCA_017424085.1 Clostridia bacterium | reverse complement strand
GGCGGCGAAAAATCTTAACTGCAAAAATGCGAAAAGGGCAGAGAACCGACGGTTCTCTGCCCTTTTCGCATTTTTGCAGTTAAGATTTTTCGCTGCCCGATTCCATGTTTTCTCCGTTGGATTCGGTAAAAATATGCTTGATCATATTGTAATCGCAGCGGACTGTTCCCGTGCTTTCCGCAGAAACGAGAATGTAGTCCCCCGAGATGCCTTCGAAGGTTTTGTTGGATCGCAACAGGTTCGCTGACAGCCGTACGGATCCTCCCGGGGCATGCACGTGGCGGGTGGGCTCCGTATCAAGGATGCTTCCGCTCATGGTCACAGAAGCGTTGTTCTTGGTGGAAAAAACCGTCGCGAAGGGCGTTGTCAGAAGGGTCGCGCTCAGATCGAAGGTTCCTCCCTCTGCCGAGACCAAACCTCCGATGGTTGCATTGCTCTTGCAGATGACCCGTTGCGCTTTGACCGTTCCCGTGGAGGCTTGGGTTCCCTCCATGACGATACAGCTTCCTCGTGTGTCAGCCCCTCCGATGCTCAGAGTCAGGAAGGTTGCCGTTCCCGTGTGGTCGGCATAAACGGCGGTTCCCACCCGATCGAACATGATATTTTCTCCCCGTACGTTGCTGTTTCCTTGCAGAACCACGCCTTGACTCAGATTCTGCAGGATCACGTGGCAGAGGTTCATGGTTCCTCCCTGTGCAAGGATTCCGCTTCCGACCGATCCCTTGGGGGCGATGACGGTGACGCTTTGCAGTACCGCGTCAGCCTCGGTTGCCAGCATTCCGCTTTGCTCCGCGTTCAACCGAACGTTCAACAGTTGGGCACCTGCGGAGTGTTTCAGCTCCAGACATTTTTTTGCGATGATCGTTGCGTTTTGAATCACAACGTCGGTTCCCGTGATCCCCACGGCAAAGGTTGCTTCCTTTTCCGGGGCGGAGGGATGCTCCTCTATCACCATCTGCTCCAGGGTTGCGCCTGTCTCCAATTTCAGAGGATATACGCCATCGGTGTAGTCCGTTGAGATTTTCAGAACCGTTCGATAATGCGTGCCGTCTCCCACTCCCACAAGCCGTACGCCGTTGGGCACGGTGATCAGATCGTCAAGGGTATAGATTCCTTCGGCAAAAAAGATAATACCTCCCGTTTTTGCAACGGTTTTGATCAGTGCATTCAGATTGTCCGCATTGTCCTCAGAGTCGGGGACAATTCCGTAATCTGCCGCAGAATAGACTGGCACACTCCCGCTTCGCCGAGGCTTCTCGGAATGCGGGATCGATACGATGTCGGTTTTGATTGCCGCATTCTCTACGGAGAAGAGCAATTCCTCCGATTCGGGCAGAGCGGGGGCACCGTAGAGCAGTCCCAATGCGTTTTGTCCCAGGGTCGCAAGATCCTTTTCGCCACGGAAGGAGGGCGTCAGCACGAGGAAGGTTGCGTCTACTACGTCAAAGCAGCTGTTCCACCAGGTTCCGAAATCGCAATGATAAAAGGACAGGAACGCCTCGCTCTCGCTTTTGACGGCAGTTTTGGGGATTCCCGAAAAGACACAGTCGGAGAAGATTGCCGCCCCTTGATTCTCCGCCGAGATCAGAACGCTCCGATTGTCTGTGCTCTCCGAAGGACGGAAGCTGCTTTCTCCCACGCAGATTCCCGCACGGGAGAGGGAAATCAGATGGACGGGGAGGGTGGTGTTGGTTATTGACAGATCGGACCAGAATTGGGTCCCATCCGAGGTGTAGGGTGCGTTGACCGAAAGTCCTGTCGCCGCAGTTTCCACCGAAACGTTATGGGCGAATACGTCTCCGTCCCTGATATCCAGCGCTACCAGATCGGTCAAAAGACGCTTCGTCAGCTCCGGATACTCGGTTCCGTTGCCCAGATCCTCGGGGGCATAGTTGATCCAGAGGGTCGGGGTTACGTGCAGATGCTCCAGCCTCACGGCGCCCTTCTTTTCTCGGATGCGAATTCCCGTTTTCAGGGGTGCGATCCAGAGATCCTCCGCCGAGACGGTTCCCTCTCCGTGGAGAGAGATTCCGAAATCGGGGTTGATCAGCGATATGCTTTTCAGGGTTGCGGCTCCGTTGCAGTCAATGCAGGGCGCCCCCTTCAGATCGTCGGAGAAGGATTGCTTTTCGTAATAGACCGTAATTCCGATGATCGCTCCTCCGTCGTTGACGGTCAGAAGCGATTCATCCTCCACGGCGGCTCCCGCGGCAAGAAGGATCGTTCTGACGCCTCCGGTTCCCGATGCATCGGGCGGCGTGAAGTCCCCTCGCAGGGTGACGCCCGAAGGAATGACCAGAGGCTTTTTCACCCGATATACCCCGCCGGGGAGGTAAACCGTTCCGCCTGTGGCTCCCGCCCGATCCAAAGCCGCCTGCAGCGCCTCGGCGTCATCGGTCAAGCCGTCGGCTCTGGCTCCCGTAAGGGTGGGAAAATAATTTGCGGCGAAATATTCGTCGGTGCCGTCTCCTGCCCGAAGCAGGATCGATACCCCGTCCCTCGCATGGCTCGGAAGCGCAGAATTCGAGGTGATGGGTGCGGGACCTCCGGACAGATCCGTGCGGGACAGCCAGATCAATGCCACAGTCCCTGCGATCAGCAGGAGCGGGATCATGATCAATGCCAAGACTGTTTTGATGGAACGTTTTGATTGCATATAAATCCTCATTGAACCGAAAGATCGGTTGCCAGCCGTACGCTGGCGCCTTTTTTATGGAATGCCTTCAGCAGATTTTCCACGATCTCCGTGGCGGGAGAGACCCCCACCGTGATCAGAGGCTGATTGAGAAGGACGATATAATTCTTTCGGGTATTGTGGTAGGTCTGTGCCAGCGCCGCAATCTCCTCCTGCACGGTTTTTGCTTCCGAGCTGTAGAGCAGGATCGTTTCTTCGGGACAGAAAAAGACCTCTTCGCCCAAGGTCGGAAGCCCTGCGGAGGCGAAGATCTGGGTCTGGGCTACGGTTTTGAGGATCTCCGTTCCCCGCTCTCCCTCGTATGCCTCCAGCGCACGGGCGGTGCAGTTGACGGGTGACATCGCCCGCTGCAACGCGCCGTCCCAGCGACGGATCCGCTTGCCCTCGGGACCGCGCTTCTGCACGGGCAGGGCGAAATCGCAGGGGAGATTTTCATTGTGGGCGTATTCGGTCATGGACAGGGCAAACTGATAAAATGCAAGCCCTTCCTTCAGTGGCAGAAAGGAATCTCTGATCCCCTTCGTCAGCATCCGAAAATCCTCGGAAAGACGATTGATCGCCTCGGTTGCGGTGGCATCCGCATCGGTGTTGGGAATTTCTGCGGTGAAGTCCTCCCGCTTGATGGGGTATTTTTTCAGAAATTTTCCTTCGTCCGCACCGAGATACGCCAGATCGGCGGAGGTTTTTGCCCCGTTTTTATCCAGATTGATGCGCACGACCGCACGGGTCGCATCGGCGCGGAGCAGAGGATAATTCCCGATCTGCTCCACCAGCGCCTTTTCTTCATCTCCGTTTGCGTGTCGGTTCAGCCATTGAATGAAGCGGAACATTCCGCGGGATTCGGCGGGCTTGTCCGCCAGGATCTCGGCAGAGCGCCGAAGAAAGTGAAGATGCTCCATGAGGCTGATTGTGTTTGCCTGCAAGGCTTCGACTGCGGCTTCCGAGCTCCAACCCTCTTCGGGGGAAATCTCCCGTTTTGCTACGGGCTTCAGCTCCTCCCATTTGCGGCAGATCGTCTCCAATGCTCCGAACAGGGCAGGGGAGCGCATCAGATCCTGCAGGACCTCCATGCGGTATTCCGCATCGCGACGGGAGGTCTTGCGGGAGAGAATTTCGGTCAGAATTCGATTTTCCTCGGGTTCCTTTGCGAAGGGACCGATGAATTTCATCAGAGCGTCGTCATATCGCTCCGCTTTCTCTCGTTCGGGGGTCAGGTAAAGCAGGCTGAAGGTGGGTTTTACTGCGTTCATTTTTCATCCTCCTCCAGATGCTTCGCGGTCAGCTTATGCCGCTGCAGCAGCTCTTCCAGCGTATAGTCTGTGCCCACCTGCAACAGGGTGCAGGGAGGCAGAGTCCCTCCGTCCATCCTTTTCTGCAGGGCGGTCAGATTGCTCTTGCAGCAGATTCGGACCACGCTTCGGGTGCAGGTCTTGGAGAGGGTGTCGATCACCTCTGCCGCCGCCGCATCTTCTTGGCGGGGGAGCATGGCGTCAAACATGTATCCGCAAATGCAAAGGCTGTGCTCGGTCAATCCCTCGGTATGCAGGCTTTCCTGTTTATCCCGCTCCAAGCGGTCGATGGGGGCGATCTCTGCACCCTCCGCACAGATCAACCCACCCGACGATGCGAAGAAGTGTGCCGTTTTTACGGCGTCCAGATAGGCGCCCGCATCGGGACCGAAGACCACGGTGATGTGGTTCAGGGGAGAGGTGATGAAATCTTCCTTTCCGATTTTTTCGGTTTCGGTCTTGTAGTTCAGCCCGAAGATCTCCGAATAGAACCCCGCATTGCGGAAAACGGGACGGCAAACGGTGTACCCTTGCTCGTGCCATCGGAGATACAGGCGGTTGACGGCATTGTAATAGACCGCTTCCTCGCAGAGACGGATCAGGTCTCCCGATCCCGATGCCTCGTACAGCTCGGTGAATTCCTGCAAGCGGTGGTGGAGACGGGGATCCTTGCGGATGATTCCCGTCAGAACCGCAACCTCCGCGTCGGAGCAAAGGCGGTTTTTATCGTTTTTCACGGGGGGACGCACCACGCCGAATTCTTCCATGACCCGACGGACCGTATCGCTGATGCCCTCTGCCTCGTTGCAGGTGCGAAGCTTGACGGTGGGCGCTTGATCCTTGGGGTTTCCCAGGGAGACCAGATATCCCCGCTCGAATCCGAAGTCCCTCCGCAGATCGGCTGCACGGGATTTCAGCTCCTTGTATTCAAAGCTTTCCGCATAGTTGCGGCAAAAACGGAAGAACCGCACCGCCGCGGCGCTTTTGGGGGCAACCCCCTCCAGCTCGGCACGGAAATGCTCGAACCGTGCGGAAAATTCCTCAAACAGAGTCACCGTCCGCACGCAATCGGTTTCTGCGGTGCTGTTGTGGGGATGCTTGATGGGAAAGGACGCCTCCCCCAAAGCGGCGAATTGGGAAAAGATCCGTTGAAGCTCCCCCGAGGTGAAGACCTCGGTCGCAAGCTCGGCACGATAGGACAGAACGTCGGGATCGTCGCAGGAAAGGGGAAGATATTTCAGAATGGTATCTCTCTGAAGCGGGGTGAGATCCACCTCGTCCAGCAGTGCCTCCAGCCCGAATTCCTCGGGAGGAAGATAGATTTCGTTGTATGATTTTCCGTCGGGAAAGCGCAGACTTGCAAACATCCGCAATCCCTCTCTTTCGTATCAGTTGATGTCAGATCGTACCTGCGGGCAATGCCAGATCCACGATTTTCTGACACAGCTCGTCGTATCCGATGCCCACCGCCCGTGCCTCCTGGGGGAAGAGGCTGTTGGGGGTCATGCCGGGCAGGGTGTTGGCTTCCAGACAGTAGAAGGTCCCGTCCTCGGCGCTGAGCATAAAGTCAATGCGGCAATAGGTGCCCAGTCTCAGAGCGCTTGCCACCCGCTCGGCGGCGTTTTGCACCGCAGCGGTCTCGGCTTCGGTCAGATGTGCGGGGCAGATCTCCTCGGTGGCGCCGGTCTGATATTTGTTCTTGTAATCGTAAAATCCGCTCTTGGGGATGATCTCGATGGGGGGAAGCGCTTTCCCGTCCAGAACGCCCACGGAGAATTCTCTTCCGCCGATCTTTTTCTCGATGAGGATCAGATCCTCGTATTTCTTTGCCTCCTCCAACGCCACGCTCAGCTCTTCCTCGGTATGTACGATGGAGATCCCAACGCTGGATCCGCAGGAGCAGGGCTTGACCACGCAGGGGAGGGACACGGCTTCGGGAACGCTATCGCGGGACAGGTCCAGCGTGATCCCGTCGGGGGTGGGGATCCCCTCGGCGCGCAGGATCTTTTTGGTAATGTCTTTGTCCATGGCAAGGACGCATCCCACGTGAGTGGAGCCGGTGAAGCGAATGTTTTCCGCCTCCAGAATGGCTTGCATCTGCCCGTTTTCGCCCATGGCACCGTGAAGCGCCATGAATACGATATCCGCTTCGCGGCAAAGATTCAGTACGTTTTTCCCCACAAGAGAACCGTTTTCCGCGTGGGTCAGAAGCTCCTTCAGATCGGGAGC
>JAFPBP010000225.1 GCA_017424085.1 Clostridia bacterium | reverse complement strand
TGGTCACCTCTTCCTTGCGCTTTTCCAGATTGCGCAGGTAGGCAAGGCGCTCCGAGAGGTCACGCAGGACGGTGTCGTCCAGTCCTCCCGTCACTTCCTTACGGTAACGGGCAATAAAGGGGATGGTGTTGCCGTCGTCGATGAGCTTGATGATATTTTCGGTCAGATCTCCGCGAATTTTGAATTCGGAAGACAAGATCACGGATTCTTGCATAGAGACGTCCTTTCGGGGTGATTTCTTCTGATATCATTATAGCACAAATTTCCGCTCCCGTCAAGCAAATCCCGCAAAAAAATGCGGCACAAAACAAAAAATGCGCCCCGCAAAAAGCGGAGCGCAGAATCCGATTGCAATTTCTCACAGAACCTTGGACAAGAATTCCTTGGCACGGTCGGTTTGGGGGTTGGCGAAGAACTCCGCAGGGGTGTTCTGCTCCAGAATGGTGCCCCCGTCCATGAACAGGATCCGAGTGCCGACCTCCTTGGCAAAGCCCATTTCGTGAGTCACGACCACCATGGTCATGCCGCCGCGGGCAAGATCCCGCATAACGTCCAGAACCTCCCCCACCATTTCGGGGTCCAGCGCAGAGGTGGGCTCGTCGAAGAGCATCACGTCGGGGTCCATGCACAGGGCGCGTACGATGGCAACACGCTGCTTCTGTCCGCCCGAAAGCTGGGAGGGATAGTCGTACGCACGCTCCTCCAGCCCCACGCGACGCAACAGCTCCAACGCCTTGGCTTCCGCCTCCGCCTTGGGCATTTTCTTCAGGGTCATGGGCGCCTTGATCATGTTTTTGAGGATGGTCATATGGGGAAACAGGTTGAAATGCTGAAAGACCATGCCCATCTTCTGACGGTGCAGGTTCACATTGACCCTTTTGCCGTTGATATCCACCCCATCCACCAGGATCACCCCTTGCGTGGGGGTCTCCATAAGGTTGAGGCTTCGCAGGAAGGTGGATTTTCCGCTTCCCGAGGGACCGATGACCACCACGACCTCGCCGCGACGGATGTCCACGTCGATGCCGTCCAGCGCCTTGATCTTTCCGTTGCCGTAGTGCTTTTTCAGATCACGCACCTGAATGATATTATCGTTCACTCTTCTTCAGCCTCCTCTCAAGCTTGCCCACAAGCCAGGTGAGGATGACCACCATCACCAGATAGATCAGCGCAACGGCGATCAGGGGCATAAAGGCGGAGAAGGTCCGCCCGCGGATGATATCTCCCGCCTTGGTCAAATCCATCACGCCCACGTAGCCCGCAACGGAGGTCTCCTTGAGAAGAACGATGAACTCATTGCAGAGGGTGGGAAGAATGGTCTTGAATGCCTGGGGGATGATGATATAAAGCATGGTCTGCAGATAGCTGAAGCCCAGCGAGCGCCCTGCCTCAAACTGCCCCGCATCCACGGAGGCAATCCCGCTGCGGAAGATCTCCGCCACGTAGGCGCCCGAGTTGACGCCGAAGGCGATGATGGCGATGAGAGTTCCGTTGCGGGAGCTTGCGAAGATGACAAAATAGAAGATCATCAGCTGGACCACCACGGGGGTGCCGCGGAAAACGGTCAGATACAGCTTGCAAAGCCCGTTCAAAAGCTTCATCACGCCCCAGCCGAAGCCCCCTCGCTTCGCCATGGCTTCCTGATTTTTATCGTAGGAAGAGCGGATCGACGCCACCACGAGCCCGATCGCCAAGCCCAGAAGAAGAGCAAAGAAGGTGATCTGCAGGGTGATGCCCAAGCCCTTCAGAAGCGAAAGCCAACGGTTGCTGGCGATGAAGTTCACGTGGAAGGTCTGACAGAAATCCTGCCATTCCGCCGCGATCCAAGCCTGCATCCCGTTCCACGCCTCCGACAGGCGCTCTCCCAAGGAAGAAGCCGCCAAAAGGGAAAGAATGGATAAATTCACGGTAAGTTCCTTTCCATGAGCGAAAAAAACGGAGAGACTCGGGGAGCCTCTCCGTTCCGACTCAGAATTTGATTAGTCCGCCTTGATGTACTTGTCGATGATGCGCTGAACGGTACCGTCGGCGATCAGAGCGTCCAGAGCGGCGTCGATATCAGCCAGAAGCTGAGTATCTGCCTTGTTGATGGCGATGGCATAGTCCTCGGTGAGCCACTTGGCTTCCAGGATCGTCAGACCTTCGTTTGCGGCAACGTAAGCCTTGGCGGGCT
This sequence comes from Clostridia bacterium, assembly GCA_017424085.1. Taxonomy (GTDB): domain Bacteria; phylum Bacillota; class Clostridia; order Oscillospirales; family UBA644; genus RGIG995. The sequence continues at coordinate 8,232 of JAFPBP010000225.1, read as the reverse complement.
CGTTATCGATGATCACAGCCTGAACCTTATCCGCAACCAGCGCAGCCACAGCAGCGGCACCGTTGGTGTAGGGGATGACGTGATCCTCACCGTAACCGCCGTTCTCGGGGGTATCGGAGGCATAGATATGACCGGTGGTGTCCTGCTGGACGCCGATCATCACGTTTGCGCCTGCCAGATCGTCCAGAGACTTAATTGCGGAGTTTTCCTTTACGATAACGACCTGAACGCCGGTAGCGTAGGACTTGGAGAAGTTGACCTCAAGCTTGCGCTCGTCGGTAACGGTCAGACCTGCCATACCGATATCGTACTTACCGGTGTTGACACCGCTGACGATGGAGCCGAAGGGAACGTCCTCGATGACCAGCTTTTTGCCCAGCTTTGCGGCAATGGCTTCCGCCAGCTCAACGTCGATGCCCTTGAATTCTTCGCCTTCCTTATATTCATAGGGAGGGAATTCCGCATTGGTCGCCATGACCAGAATATCTTCGTCGGAGGGAGCACAACCGACCAGGAACGCAGTCAGGAACAGACCTGCCAGAAGAAGCGCCAGAAACTTTTTCATATTCGTATCCTTCTTTCGTATGGATTGGAGAAAATTTATGCATTGAGTATATCACATTCCGCACGGGTTGTCAAGGGAAGTTTTGAATAAGTATTCTAAATTTAACATTCTTTTCACAAATATATGAAATTATACATCTGTTTTATGCAAAACAAAACATCCCTGCATAAATTATTGATAATCGGGAATCCAGACTCTCAGCTTGTAATAGGCGTCGTTGGGCGCCACGCGGATCACCTTGCGGACGGTATATTTATCCAACGGGACAAGGATCGTAACCTGATTCATCTGCCACTCCTGCCCCACCGTCTGCCCTGCGATCACGTGGGTCATCGCCATAACGTTATCGGGATAATTCCCCACACCGGGCACGTAGGACATTTTGGAGGCGTAATAAGCGCCGGGATAGGCAGTGGAGAACTTTTCCTCTTCCTTATCAAAAAGAAGAACGCCGGCTTCGCAGGTAACGAACAGCTTGGTAGGATCGCCATAGCAGGGGGAAAGATCGTGAAGCCCCGACTTGCTGGTGGTATAGACCATACCACCGTTCAGGGTCAGACGGGGATTTTCGGGACCGCCCGACACGGTATACGCGCTGAGCTTGTTCAAACCAACCGCCCAGACCACCTGATAGGTAGGATCCCACAGCACTCCGTGGGCATTGGCGCAAACAATCCGCTGAACCGGTCGGGTTCTGCCCGTTGCCGCCGTATAAACGTGGATCTCGTTGCCCGTGGACGACGCAACCAGGAAGGTGCCGTCGGGCAGCAGCTCCACAGAATGAGGATTGTTGCCAACGTTTGTCGTATAGAACAACATTTTCTTGGTTTCGTAGGAAATAATTCCCGCACCCTTGCCTCCGCAGAAGAGAACGACGTGACCGCCGAAGACCTCGCTGTAGCGGAACTTGATTCCCGCGCTGTTGACCCGCGGATCCTTGAATTCCCAGACAACAGCGGCATCGTTGCTCCAATCCTCCACCGCAAGATCGCAAACGATCAGACGGCTGTTTTTCTGATCGGTCAAGCCAACCAGGTGAGTGGATGCCTCCAAAACGTCCTGAGGCTTTTCATATTTGATCTGAGTGGAGGTGGATTCGTTCGCCTCGGTATCGGTGGAAGCGTTTGCGGAGGTGTCGGTCTGCGTATCGACGGGGTCTGCAGTGCACCCGACGAACGCGCCGACAAGCAGAATCAAAGACAGAAACAGCGCAAAGAATCTTTTCATAATAAAATGTACCTCAAAAAATTATTGATAATCGGAATTCCAGACCCGAACCTTGTAATAGGCGTCGTCGGGGCCAACTCGGGTGATTTTGCGGAAGGTATATTGATCCAGCGGAACAATGACCGTAACCACGTTGGTGCACCATTCCCGATAGACCGTTTCCTTCGAGGTGGTATCGATCATGGTCAGCACGTGATCTGCGAAATTGCCCATGGCGGGAACGGAGGTCCGACCGTCGGTATAGCGGGAGCCGGGGAAGGAGGTAGAGAATTTCTCCGTTTCCTTATCAAAAATATAGATCCCCTTGGCGCAGGTGACGAAGAGCTTGGTGGGGTCTCCGTAACAGGGGGCAAGATCGTGAAGCCAATCCGCGGTAACGTAAACCATGCCGGGATTGGGCGCCAGATGAGGCTTATCCGCCCCGCCCGAGACGCTGAATGCGCTGAGCTTGGTCCGCCCCGCCATCCAGACCACCTGATATTCGGGGTCCCACAAAATGCCGTGCACGTTGGGATAGGAAAGGGTCTGAACGGGATTGGTCAAGCCCTTCGCAGCGGCAAAGACGCTGACGCGATCATCCGTCGTGGAGGCAACGAGGAAGGTTCCGTCGGGCAAAAGTTCCACGGAATGGGGGTTCACCCCCACGTTGGAGGTGAAGAACAGAACCTCTTTTGTCTGATAGGAAATGATTCCCGCCCCCTCGGGTCCGCAGAAAAGGACCACGTCTCCCCCGAACAAAGGATTGTTGCGGAGCTTGATACCCGCCCCGCCCCGCGCACGGGGATCCTTGAATTCCCAGACCACCGCAGCATCGCGGCTCCAATCCTCCACCGCAAGGTCGCATACGATCAAGCGGGAGTTTTTCTGATCGGTCAGTCCGACCAGATGGGGCGATGCTTCCAGAGCCTCCTGCGGAGTTTCGTATTTGACCTGCGTGGAGGAAGAGGCGTCGGAGTCGGTATCGGTACTCCCATTGGAAGAATCATCCATCGACGAATCGGAGGAATCAGGCTGAGAATCGGTAGGGACAACGGGTGCGGGAGCGCACCCTGTCAAAATTCCAGCAATCAAAAGAGAGGACAAAAGCAGGGAAAGATACCGTTTCATCATGCAAAACATCCTTTCAATTTATTGATAATCGGGAATCCAGACCCGCAGCTTGTAATAACCGTCGTTGGGAGCCACGCGGATCACCTTGCGGGCGGTATATTTACTCAGCGGAACAAGGATCGTAACCTGATTCATCAGCCAGTCTCTCCCCGCCGTCTGCCCCGGGATCACGTGGGTCATCGCCATGACGTTGTCGGGGAAATTCCCAACACCGGGCACGTAGGTCATTTGGGAGGCGTAATAAGCGCCGGGATAAGCGGTGGTAAATTTTTCCGACTCCTTATCAAAAAGAAGAACGCCGGCTTGACAGGTAACGAACAACTTGGTAGGATCACCATAGCAGGGAGCAAGATCGTGAAGCCCTCCCTGGCTGGTGCGATAGACCATATCACTGTTCAGGGTCAGACGGGGATTCTCGGGGCCGCCCGACACGGTAAAGGCGCTGAGCTTATTGTCCCCAACCGCCCAGACCACCTGATACCTAGGATCCCACAGCACCCCGTGGGCGTCGCTGTAAACAATTCGCTGAACCGGTAGGGTACTGCCCGTTGCCGCCGTATAGACGTGAATCTCGCTGCCCGTGGACGACGCAACCAGGAAGGTGCCGTCGGGCAAAAGCTCCACAGAGTGGGGATTGTTGCCAACGTTTGTCGTATAGAACAACATTTCTTTGGTTTCATAGGAAATAATTCCCGCACCCTTACCGCTGCAAAAGAGAACTACGTGACCGCCGAAAACCTCACTGTAGCGGAACTTGACCCCGCCGCAGCTTGCCCGAGGGTCCTTAAACTCCCATACAACAGCAGCATCGTTGCTCCAGTCCTCTACCGCAAGATCGCAAACGATAATGCGGCTGTTCTTCGAGTCGGTCAAGCCGACCAGGTGGGGGGATGCCTCCAGAACGTCCTGGGGATCTTCATATTTGTTCTGCGTGGAGGTAGATTCGTTCGCCTCGGTATCGGTGGAGGCGTCTGCGGAGGTGTCGGTCTGCGAATCAACGGGGTCTGCAGTACACCCGACGAACGAGCCGACAAGCAGAATCAAAGACAGAAACAGCGCAAAGAATCTTTTCATAATAAAATGCACCTCAAAAAATTATTGATAATCGAAATTCCGAACCCGCAGCTTGTAATAGGCATCGTTCGGCGCAATACGGGTTATCTTGCGCACGGTGTAACGATCCAGAGGGATCAGCATGGTAACAACATTGGTACACCAGATGTGATGAACCGTCTTCCCCGAAATAATCTGCGTCATTGCCATGACGTTATCAACGAAATTCCCGGTTCCGGGCACATAATCCATCTTGGAGCCGTAATAAGCGCCGGGGTAGGCGGTGGTAAACCGCTCTTTTTCCTTATCAAACAGAAGGACGCCCGCATTACAGGTAACAAACAGGGCATCGGGATTTCCGTAGCAGGGAGCAAGATCGTGAAGTCCTCCCTGGCTGGTGGTGTAGACCATGCCCTCGTTCAGAGTCAATCGCGGTCGCTGGGGCCCACCCGAAACCGAATAGGCACAAAGCTTATCGATCCCGACCGTCCAGACGACCTGATACTTGGGATCCCACAAAACGCCGTGCGCATTTTCGCAACGGATCTGCTGAACGGGATTGACCCGCCCTGCCGCGGCGGCATACACGAGAAGAAGGTTATCCGTAGAGGACGCGACAAGAAACGTTCCGTCGGGAAGAAGCTCCACAGAATGGGGATTTTCGCCCACGTTGGAGGTGAAGAACAGCATTTTTTTGGTCTCGTAAGAAATAATTCCGGCGCCTGCAGGCCCGCAGAACAAAACGACCTCGCCGCCGTAGATCTCATTGCTGCGGAACTTAATTCCCGCAGCCGTATGGACCCGATGATCCTTGAATTCCCAGACCACCGCGGCATCGTTGCTCCAATCCTCCACGGCAAGATCGCAAACGATAATGCGACTGTTTTTCTGATCGGTCAAGCCGACCAGGTGGGGGGATGCATCCAAAACGTCCTGGGGCTTTTCATATTTGATCTGCGTGGAGGCAGATTCGTTTACCTCGGAATCGGTAGAGGCGCTTGCAGAGGGATCGGTATCCGTAGAAGGATCCGCAGGATCGGTGCAGGCGACGAGAGAGCAAAGCATACACACCCCTAAAAGGATCGAAAAAATACGTTTCATAGCATACCTTATCTATTTTGAGAACGGGGCTGTCGTCGGTGCGACAGCCCCGTTGTTTCAAGCTTTCAATAAGAATTATTGGTACTGACCGTAGAACACGCGAACCTTATAGAAGGCAGAGGTGCTCGATTCGAAAGCGGAAACGGCGAAATAGGTTTCGCTCTTCCAACGACCGAAATGGATCACGTTGGTGCACCAGTCGGCGTAAGAGGCATTCGCCCAATCGGTGCCTTCGCCCTTGTTGGGATAAGCGAAAATAAAGTTATAGTTGGGATTGTTGCCGTAGCCCTTAACGCTTTCCTTGCTCAGTTTGCCGGACTGGGGGAATTCGGTAGCAAATTCACCGCTGTCCTTATTGAAGCGCAGAACGCCCTTGTTTGTAGTGACGTAGAGATAATTCTTATCCATGTAGTCGGGAGACAGATCGTGGCCGCCCGTATACCCCTTGGGAAGAGCACCGCCCATACCACCCAGAACGGTCAGAGTCTGAGACGTGGTTTCGCCCACAAGTCCGTAAGCAAGAAGCTCTTCGCCGCCAAGCGCCCAAAGGACCTCCTCGGTGGGATCCCACAGAACGCCGTGAGCACTGGTGAGCTTATATTCCTTATAGGTCTTCGCCTTGGCGGTATCGCCGTTCAGAAGAGCGGAGGTATAATAAAGACGGACAGTGGCGCCGGTGGAAGACGCACAAGCCACGTTTCCGTTGGGAAGGATCTCGATGGAGTGGGGGTTGGAGCCGCAGGAGTTGATCTCCCAGACCACTTCCTTGGAGGGGTATTTGATGATGCCCGCATAACCACCCGAGGCAACGGCAATGATCACGTCGCCGAAGACGGTGTCCTCGCGGTACTTCACGCCGGACAGGTTGCCGGAGCCCGCGTGCCCCTTCAGGCTCATGGACCATTCCTCTACGCCGTCCAGGGAATCGCCGGTTTTTTCCAGAGAGCCCAGATCGTAGATGACCAAACGGGTGTTCTTCTGATCGCAGGCAATAACCAGGTCATCCACCAGATCCAGAGGAGCCCATTCCTTCTCGGAGGAGGTAGTGTTGGATTCGGTATCGGTGTTGGTTTCGGTTCCGCCGACAGAATCGGTGTTGGTTCCTGCGGGATCCTCGGTGCAGGCAACAAGCCCAAACGCCAAGATCGCACAGAGGAGAAATGCCAAAAGCTTTTTCATAATGGTAGTTCCTTTCGCTGTTTGATTTTGTTTTTATATCACTGATCAAATCAGAGATAGTCCTTCTTGAACACGCGCAGCTTATAATACGCCACGCCCTTGGGAAGCTTGCGGGGCTCCAGATAATAGCGCCCTTCTTCCTCATTATAATGGCCGACGGTGATGGTATCGGTATTCCATTCCTTCCATACGTTCGCCATCTGGGCAAAAACGAAGGTTTTGTCCTCAAAGTTGCCCAAGCCCTTCACGTTCGCCGTGGCGCTGATCATGTGCCACCCCTCGTAGCGCGTTGAGCTTTCACCGGTTTTCTTATTCACCTGAATAATGTGGCTTCCCGTGGAAACCCAAAGACAGTCGGGCTGCCCGTAGACCGGCTGAAGATCGTGGGCGCCGCCGTCGGGCAGATGATATTTCAGATCGTCCCGCAGAGTCATGGTATGATCGGCAGAGACCGTATACCCCCAAAGCTGGTTGGTTCCTGCAACCCACAGGACCTCTTCCACGGGATCCCACAGCACACCGTGCGCATCGGGGAAGTAGATCTGGGTATATTTCTTGGAAACGTCGCCGTAAAAGGTGGTATCGTAAATGCGGACGTAGGATCCCGTGCTTGCCGCAACCACCAGAGCCCCGTCGGGCAGGACCTCCACCGAGTGGGGGTTGCCGCCTGCGTTATCCACGTAGGCAATGACCTCGCCCAAGGGATAGGAAATGATGCCGCAGTAACCGCCCGAGCAACAGAAGGCGATCACGTCCATCTTGGAATGGGGATCGTAGCGATATTTGGCGCCGGAAACGTTGGTAAAGTTCTTATGCTCCGTTGTCCAGGTCCATTCGGGCTTGGACCAGTCGGTTACGTTCAGATCGTAGATGCTCAAAGCCCGCCCCTGCTGATCGGTGATCAGAACCTTCTTGGGCTCAGCCTTGGTGGGATCGCTATCGTCGGAGGGCTGCCCCAGCTGAGGAGGAGCACACCCAACGCAGGTCATTCCCAAAAGAACAAACGTCAGGAGAATGGTAAAAATTCGTTTCATAAAAAGTCTCCGTTGGTATTACATTCGGAGCGCTCCGAATGTGAATTTCGTTGAAAAAAGCACTTGCTTTCGCAAGTGCTTTTTTCTGGCGGAGAGAGGGGGATTCGAACCCCCGACGAATTATTAGTCCGTACACGATTTCCAGTCGTGCGCCTTAGACCAGCTCAGCCATCTCTCCACATATTCGGACACCGAAAATCGGTGCTGGTATATTATACACCATCCGAACGAAAAAAGCAAGTGTTTTTTTGGTTATGTCGATTTTTTTTCACAAATACCCCGTGTTGGTCTGCGGGAGACCGATCGTCACCCGCAGACGAACCCCCACGGGAGGGGATTTTTTACTGATAATCCGCAACGAAGGCGCGGACCTTATAGAAATCGCGATTCTCGAACTTGATCTCGGTCATACGGTACTGCCAGCGCTGGAGGCGCTCGTTATACTGATAGGACCAATACCAGACCTCGTTGGTGTTGTGGGATGCGGTGCCGTTGTTCTTATCGGCAACGGTCATGACCGTGATCCCGTCGGCGTAGGTATTGATGCTCTTAACCGAGCCCCGATTGATCACAGAGGCGCCTTCATAATCATACAGCACCTTTTCCTGGGATTTGCTGAACTGCGCGACCTTGGAGGAGGTGATCCAGAGACGGTCGGGGTTCCCGTAGACGGGAGACAGGTCATGTCCGCCGCTCGCGATGGGGTAGCTCATGCCGTCAATGAGGGAAAGGGTGGGTTTTTCCCGCGTTCCGCCCACGTGGTAGGCGTTCAGAACAGTGCTTCCCAAGCCCCACAGAACCTCTTCGGTGGGATCCCACAGGACCCCGTGCGCAGAGGGGAGCATCAGAGTGACGCAGTTGGTGTCGGTCTTACTCTTTGCGGAAAAGAGCTTGATGCAGGCTTTATCGTTATTGCCGTTGCCCGAGCAAGCCACGGCAATCAACCCGTTGGGGAGAATATCA
>JAFPBP010000224.1 GCA_017424085.1 Clostridia bacterium | reverse complement strand
GTTACAATTAATTATATCACAAAAAAAAACTATTTTTACAATATGCTTTTATAAAGTTACAGGTTCAAGTCCATAAGGTCGGGGAAAAGGTGGAATGGTGAATGTGCTGTACTTTTTACCCCTAAAAACACAAAAAGCCCTTGAAAATCAAGGACGTTAAGGTTTTAGTGAAGTTTTGGCTACGCCAAAGTGAAGTCATGCTTCGCATACTGATGTTGCTCCCTGCGGTCGCAGAGAAGTTAAGTTTGCCACTTCGCCGAAAGGCGAAACTTCACTCACGCAGTGAACTTCACTGCCAAAGGCAACTTCACTTGCCCGTAAGGGCAAACTTAGTTGAAAAAAGCACTTGCTTTCGCAAGTGCTTTTTTCTGGCTCCCCCTGTCGGGCTCGAACCAACGACCCTGCGGTTAACAGCCGCATGCTCTACCGACTGAGCTAAGGAGGAATATCTGTTTTTTGTTACCTGCGTATTATATCACGAATTGAGGAGAATGTCAAGGGGGTTTACAAAAAGTTTGCAAATTATTTTTTGTCGAAAAACCGTCTCTGAATTCGGTTGCGAGGTTTGGTCCTACCCCGCAACCGAAGGGCGCGAAATCAAAGAATTCCGGTGATGAAGATCTCGAGTCCGATGATGATCAGAATGGATCCCCCCAGAATGGAGGCTTTTCCCGTAAGCTTGGTACCGAACTTGCGTCCAAGGTAAAGCCCCACCATGCAAATGCCGAAGGTGACGACCGCAATGATCAAGCAGGCAACGAGCGCCATGATGGTGGTATGATCCGCGATGGTGAAGCCTACGGACAGAGCGTCGATGGAGGTTGCCACCCCCTGCATCAGAAGCGCGGCGAACCCAACGGCGGGCTTTTCTGCGCAATCGTTGCATCGGATTCCCTCTACCAGCATCTTTCCGCCGATGAAGCCGAGAAGTGCCAGTGCGATCCAGGGAATGAAGGGCTCAAACGCTTGGAAATAGCTGACCATGGTATGCACGCAGATCCAGCCGATCATGGGCATTGCAAACTGGAAAAAGGCAAAGACCCCTGCGATCATACACATGCGCCGCTTCTTCATGCAGGGCTCGTTGAGCCCGTTTGCCAAGGATACCGAAAACGCATCCATCGCAAGTCCCACACCCAACAGGATGCTGTTGAGGAAAAATACCAGATTCCATTCCATACTGAGATTCTCCGTTTCAAATATAAAATAAACCCCGAGCAGCCGAAGCAGTACTCAGGGTTCAATACAATATGACGACTCTGTGTATGCCAAGGGCGGGTACACATGAGTCTCGCAAATTAAAACAAGCCAGGCAAATGCCAGTATGTTGACTTGTTACGCCGTCGGCGCTTGCTACTCCCTCACAGGATGTTGAAAATTATAGCACAATGAATTTAGTTTGTCAAGGGTAAGGGGGATGATTTCACAGAAATGTCGCAAAAGTCAGTTGAAATCAAAGGAGATCACGGGAATCGTCTCGGAGTTTCCCCAGATTTCCTCCGGAATCAGAATCAACTCATCCAATTTGCGATTCACGGGAATGTGATAGGCGCGCTTTCGGTTCTCCGTCACGGAGCAAAGCTCTACAGTTTCTCCGTTGAGCCGCCCCAAAAGTCGGAAGGACTTGCAAAGGGTCAGCGGCATATGCATGACGGGGCTGTTCAGCTGTTGGTTTGCTCTGGTGTTGTGGGTCCGTTCGCAATGGGATCCGGGCAGGGTCTCACGGTTCAGATCCGAGGAGAAAACCAGATGTACGGTCTGCACGGTGTCAGCAGGGAAGGTGTAGCGGATCTCTTCCCCCGCAGTCGCACGGTAGCCGCAGGTTTCATTGGTCGTTCCGTAGCGCGCGTGGGCACGATCCTGTCCGTTGCGGAGATTGTCGCTTGCGGTAAAGCGTGCCGTTTTGCAACGCTCGGAGACGGCTCGGACCTTAGAGGGCAGGAAGCAGTCCTCGTCCATGAGGAGCGTTTGCAATTCGTTCAGATGGTTCAGATATACGTCGTGGGGACGTTGGTCGTATTTCGTTGCAAGATGCGCCGCCTTTCCGACCGCCTCGCCCAACAGCCCGCAGGTTGCCATGACGCGGATGCTGCTCATTGCCATGTGCGTCATGCTGATGTTCCGCCCTGCGAAAAACAGGTTATCTACGTTTTTGGAATAAAGTGCACGGTAGGGCAGGGAATAGGGAGCGGGGGTGATCACGTTTGTGTTGGGAACGCCTCGGTGGAAGAAGCCTCCGGGGAAGTGATCATCCAGCGGCCATCCTCCGAACGCGATCTCATCCTCAAAAACGACACCGTCGGAGATGTCTCTCTGGGTAATGGTATATTCGCCCTTCATGCGGCGGGATTCCCGCTTTCCGGGCAAAAATCCGAGGAAGTCCAGATCCCAGTTTTCCGCCTTGAATTCGGGATGTGATTTAACGTAATCCCACGTTCCCGTGGCAAGGGAAAGCAATTCGTCCCGAAGGACCTCCGTGTCGTCGATGGTGTTGCGATTCCCGCCCAGCTCCAGATACCAGAAGTTTTCCGAATCCCGATAGAGATTCGGCTTGCGATGCTCAAAATTCTCATCCTTCAGATCGGCTTTCCAGGATGGTGCCGTATACTTCACGGGATGATTGGTCTCCCGTCCCTGAATCAGGCAGGACATTCCCATGGTCATATCGTCCGATGTTTCGGTGGTGGTGAATTCTCCGTATTCGTCCTTGCCCTCCCGTCCGATGCTGAATTCGGCGCCGCACAGAGGGGCGAGAATGCTGTCTCCCGAGCTATCGCAGAAATATTTTGCGCTCACGTCCCAGAAGCATTGGGTCGTCATCTGATAGCCCGTAACGCACTTGATCCTGCGGGTCCTTCCGTAGGGGAATTCTCCCTGCTCCGTATCGGCCTCCATGCAGGTGCAATTCAGGAGGAGGGTAATGTTTGGCTCGCGGCGCACGAAATCATAGAGCACCGTATCCCACACCGCAAAGCTTTTCGTGGGATTTCGATACAGATTCTCCAGCGCAATTTCTTCCAAAATACCCGTTTCACGGTTGTTTGCACCGTGTGCACCGCAGATCCACATGCGGATCTCCGAGGATGCGTTTCCTCCAAGCACGGGTCGCTCGTGCATCAGAACCACGTGGGATCCCTCCCGTGCGGCGGCGATTGCGGCGCACATGCCCGAAATGCCCCCTCCGATCACGCACAGATCACAGGAAAGCTTTTTTCTGTTTAACATAACGATCCCTCCGAAGGTTATCATTATTTTTATTATAGCATGCGTTCTTGGCAAATTCAAATAAAAAGCGGTACAAAACTGTGAAGAAAGATCTGTCAATGCTTCTTGACAAGCGTTGAAAACTGTGCTATAATATGGAAAAATCGTTCTTTGGGAGGAATCGATATGTGCAATATCGCAGGTTGCGTGGGCTCGCGCCGCGCCGCGCCCATTCTTCTGGAAATGCTTCGCCGTCAGGAGGGGTTTGCGGGCGGATATTATACGGGAATTGCTACCATCCATGAGGGCAGGATCTATTCCGCCAAACTGACGGGAGATGTTTCCAAATTGATTTCCGATACTGATGCCGCAGACCTTCCCGGAACGATCGGGATCATCCATAGTCGCTCCAAATCGGGCGGGGGAGATCCGTGGGCGCATCCGTTTTTAGGCTACCGCAACG
>JAFPBP010000223.1 GCA_017424085.1 Clostridia bacterium | reverse complement strand
CGCCCCCGAGGAGGCGACCCTGCCCCTGCGGGTCTCCTACGTGGGCGTTCCCGAGGCGGTTTCGCCCGTGACCGAAGGGAAAAAGACCGAATGCGGGCTTTCCCCCTCAGAATTGAGCGCCCGCTTTGACTACCGCTACGACGACTATCTTTCCGCCGTTCCCGCCAAGGTTTCGGTGACCGAGATCGCCAAGGTCCCCGCCGACCCCGACAGCGCCCTTCTGCTGGAGGAGCCCCCCGTGACCAAGCCGAAATTCCTGGACGAAACCGCCCTGACCGCCACCGAGCGAGGCACGGCGCTGCATACGTTCTGTCAATTTGCGGATTTCGACCGTCCCTTGGAGGACGAGATTTTCAGGCTCACCGAGAGCGGGCATTTGACCGAGGCGGAGGCAGTCACCCTGGACCGCGCCGCGCTGAAGGGATTTTTGGAAAGCGATCTGATGCAGACTCTGAGATCCTCCGTGGAATACCGACGGGAGGTTCGGTTCGTCTGCCGCATTCCCGTATCCTACTATTCGGGCAACCCCGCCCACGAGGGCGAAATGCTCATGCAGGGCGCCATCGACCTGCTGTGCGAGACCGAGGAGGGGTATTGGATCGTGGACTTCAAGTCCGACCGTGCCACCCCCCGTCAGCTGATCGAGCGGTACGCCCGTCAGATCAATCTTTACGCCGCCGCCGTGCGACGGTTGTACGATAAGCCCGTCCTCGGATGCAAGCTCTGGTCTTTTTGCAACCACTGCGCCGTTGACGTTCCCGAAGGAGAATTGTAATGGATCTTCGCCTGTATATCCCCCAATATAACGATCTGGAGTTCCGCCGACAGATGCTGTCCGACCCCGAGACCATGTCCTTCAACCGAGGCAAGGACCCCGCCCCCGACTATAACCCCAAAACGGGGTGCATCGACTTTCCGCGGGGCACCTGGGCGCTTTGGTACGGCTTCTGGATGGAGCGGGAGCCCGAGAACTTCTACGCCATCCTCGCCGACGGAGCCACCCCCGTGGGAGAGGTCTCTTGGTTCTTTGACGGAGAGCACTATAACGCGGGGATCATCATCAAGAGCGAATTTCGCCGCAAGGGGTATTGTGCCCCCGCCCTGCGCCTGCTCTGCGCCCGCGCCTTTGAAGATAACGATCTGCCCGCCCTGCGGGTGTCCTGCTCCACGGCAAGCCTCGCCGCAAACAAGGGCGCCGTCTCCGCAGGCTTCCGCCGCATTCACAAGGGAGGCGGACGGGCGGATTACCAAATTACGAACCAAGAATATTTGACCGCAAAAGGAGAATAAACTATGACCTTACATGAGATCCGCGCCGCCATGGAGCCCATCGTCCGCCGCGCGGGAGCCTACGTAAAATCCGCCGTCCCCGTTCATGCCAACGAAAAAAGCGGGCATGCGGATCTGGTAACCGAATACGACGTAAATACCCAGCGCATGCTGGTCCGTGAGCTGACCGCTCTTCTGCCCGAGGCGAACGTCATGGGCGAGGAGGAGCATTTGTCCTGTGACGTAACCAAGGGCTATTGCTTCATCATCGACCCCATCGACGGCACCACCAATTTCGTCATGGGCTTCAACCACAGCGCCGTCTCCGTGGCGCTTTTGCTGGACGGGGAGCCCGTGATCGGAATGGTCTATAACCCTTGGGCGGAGGAATTTTATTCCGCCGTGCGGGGAGAGGGAGCCTTCTGCAACGACACACCCATTTCGGTGCGAAACGCACCTCTGCGGGAGTGCGCCGTCACCTTCGGAACCGCCGCCTATTATCCCCCCCTGGCGCACCGCACCGCCCGCGTGGTGGATCGGCTGATCACCGAGGTCGTGGCGATCCGCAGTCTGGGCTCGGGTGCGCTGGACGTCTGCGATTCGGCGCGGGGTCGGTGCGGCGTCTATTTTGAATTCCGTCTCTGCCCCTGGGATTACGCCGCAGGCTCTCTGATCGTCACCGAGGCAGGCGGACAGATCACCGACGAGCACGGGAACCCCATCTCCTACACCACCCCCGGATCCATCGTTTCGGGCGGGAAGCAGGCGTGCCGAGAGCTGATCGATCTGCTTCGACAGATCCCGTAATTGCATTTGTAAACGTCGTAGGTCTGCTCAAGCCGGACAAGAAGACTCCGGACAAGGTTGTCGAAAAGATCGAAAACGAAAAAGCCGAATAAGATTCCTCCGCAGAACAAGATATGCAAAAAGGAGCACGAACGAAAGAGCGTGGTTCTTAGCGGAGAAATCTTAAATCAACTCACCTTATTTGATCTACAGTAAACAAATAATCAACCCCGACAGATTTTCAATGTCTGTCGGGGTATTACTATATATAATGTGGCAAATCATTAAACATTTAAGTATGGTTAGTCAAGTTATATTCCGACTTCGTCGGAGTGATAAGTGATATTGAAGCCTTGCGGCTTCAGTGATATTCT
>JAFPBP010000222.1 GCA_017424085.1 Clostridia bacterium | reverse complement strand
GCATTTTTTTCCAGCCGAGACACCTGCGCCTGAGAGATCCCGATCTCCGCCGCCACCTCGGTCTGAGTCTTGCCCCCGTAAAAGCGGAGGGCTAAGATCCGCTTTTCCCGTGGGCTCAGCCGCGAAATCGCTTGCCGAAGGGAGATCTCCTCCACCCAGTTGGATTCGGTCTCGTGCAGATCCCGCACCTGATCCATGAGATAGATGGTGTCGCTGTCGTCGTTGTAGACCGAATCGAAAAGAGACACGGGATCCACGATCGCCTCCAACGCCACCACCACCTCCTCCCGCTTCATGCCAAGCTCGGCGGAGATCTCCTCGATGGTGGGCTCCCGATTGAGCCGTGCGGTCAGCCGCTCCTTGGCGCCCAGCGCCTTATACGCCGTATCCCGCAGAGAGCGGGACACGCGGATGGGGTTATTATCCCGCAGATAGCGGCGGATCTCCCCGATGATCATGGGCACGGCGTAGGTGGAAAACCTCACCTCCTGAGACAGGTCGAAATTATCGATGGCTTTGATCAGCCCGATGCACCCGATCTGAAACAGATCGTCGGGATCCTCTCCCCGATGGGAAAAGCGCTGGATCACGCTCAGCACCAGCTTGAGATTTCCGTTGATGAATTCCGTGCGGGCAGCCTCGTCTCCCCCGCGGATGCGATGCAATAATTCGGTTTTCTCCGCCTCGTTCAGTACCTTCAGATCTGCCGTATTGATGCCGCAGATCTCCACCTTGTTCAACAAGCAATCATCCCCCTTTTCACTCAGTATTTGTTTTCAAGAGAGGTTTTATGCAGAAAAACACCCAACGCAACCGTTGGCTTCGGTTGGTTTTTTATCTACTGATCCTGCTCTTTTTCGCCGTCCTGCCCTACGAGGCGGCGGCGGACGGGATCTTTCTTTGTCCCTCGGCGGCGCTGGGGCTCCAATGCCCCGGATGCGGGGTGACCCGTGCCGTGACCCTGCTGATGAAGGGGCAATTTGCGGCTGCATTCGAATTGAACGCCGTCTTCTGTACGGTTTTGTTCCCCGCGGCGCTGGGGATCATGGGGCAGGACGCCTTTATCACCCTCACAAAGCGCCCCCTCTCTCTGCTGGAATACGCCTTGGGCTGGAACGGCTCCACGCCGGGAGGGAGATAACATGGAAATGCTTTTTCTGATCCTCACGGGAGTCTGTACGGCAGGCTTGCTGGTTTTTCTCTCCCTGGGGTACCGCAACGCCTTGAAGGGACAAGACTCCCCCCGCGCCCTGCAGGTGGGGAAAACGGTCTCGTTCTGCGGAATTTTTCTGTTTTGGGTCTTATGGAACATTTGGCGCAATCTGCCGTGATGAAAGGAGGAGATCCCCGTGCCGCTGACCTTGATTTTGGGGCGGGTAGGATGCGGAAAGATCGGCTATCTTGCCGATGACATCGCCCGATATCTTGACGACTGCCCCGACGCCCCCGTGACTCTGCTGGTCCCCGACCAGTATACCGTGGCGTCGGAGAATTTCTTTCTGACCCGTCTGGGAGAAAAGCGCGCCCGTTCCCTGAACGTCACCTCCATCAAATCTCTGGCGCGCACCCGCTTTGCCGCCCACGGAAAAGCCCCCCGCTTTTTGGGCGAGGGGGGCAAAACGGTCTTAATGAAAAAAGCCTTTGACGCAGTCTCCCCCTCCCTGCGCTATTTCCCCGCAACCTACCGAAATCCCCGCTTTTTGCCCCTGCTTCTGGGGGCGGTCAAGGAGCTGAAGGCGGCGGGGATCTCCGCCGACGAGCTGATGGACACCGCCAAGCGGGAGGGAAACGATAAATTATACGATATCGCCATGATCCGACAGGTCTACGAGGGCTATCTGGACCAGAACTACGCCGACCCCGACGACGCCCCCGCCCGCCTCTGCACCCTGCTGGAAGACACGGGGGATTTTGAGGGCGAGCGGGTCTATGCGGCGAACTTCCGCTCCTTTTACAATCGGGAACGGAAGGTCCTTTTGCAGATGGTGAAAAACGGGGCGCACGTAACCGTCACCCTGCCCACCGACACCACCGATCCCGCCCGCTCCCCCGCCACCGCAGATGCGGCGGGCGAGGCGCAAAAGCTGATCGCCTACTGCAAGCGCATGGGCGAGGAATGTCACGTGATCAATCTGCAGAAAAACGCCTCCTTCGATTCGGAGGAGTTTGCCCTGCTGGAGCGGGAAACGGTCCTGCCCACGGGCGAGACCTGCCCCCATCCCCCCAAGGACGTGCATCTCTTCTGCGGCGCCGACCGCTTTGACGAGATCGAGCAGATCGCCGCCACCATTGCCCGCAAGGTGCGGGAGGAGGGGATGCGGTATTCCGATTTCACGGTCATCGTCCGCTCCCTGGAGGATTACGCGGGGATCTTAGACCCCGTTTTCGATCAATACGAAATTCCCCTGTTCTACCACCGCAAAACGCCCCTGCGTCAGCGCAATCCCATGCCGCTGATCGTCGCCCTGTTTTCCATGGCGTCGGAGGGCATGCATCGGGATCAGGTGCTGGCGTTCGTCAAGAGCGGCTTTTGCGCCACCCCCGAGGACGCTGCCCTGTTTGAGCGGTACGTGAACGTCTGGGGCGTGAATTACAATCGCTTTTTCACCCCCTTCAACCGTCCCATGGGAGGCTTTACCGAAGAAGAATCCCCCGAGGAAGAGGCGCTGAGGCTGCGCGCCGAGGCGGTACGGCAACGGGTGACCGACACGGTGACCCAATTCAAAGCCCAAGCCCAAAGGGCAACCGTGCGGGAGATCTCCCTTGCCCTGTACGAGACCCTGACCGCCCTGGGCGTTCCCGAGCGGCTGGAGCAGAATGCCCGCGACTATCGGGATTATAAGGAATACGAGCTTGCCGCCCGTCAGAAGAAGGTCTATGAGCAGCTGATGCTGGCGCTGGACGAAATGGTGCTGACGGCGGGGGACGATGAAGTGTCTCTGAAGGAATACCGCGATCTGTTCTTTGCGGTCATCGACACCCACGATCTTGCCATTCTTCCCACCTCTCTGGACGAGGTCGTGGCGGGCTCCCCCGAGACCCTGCCCATGATCTCTCCCCGTTGCGTCTTTGCCGCAGGCTTCAACGAGGGGGTTTTCCCCAAAAACGTGGACGACAACCGCCTTCTCACCGATCGGGACCGCCAACAGCTGGCGCAGTACGATCCGGGAGACACCACCGAGGACAAGATCCTGCATGAAATGTATTATTGCTACGCCACCCTCACCGCCCCGCGGGAGGAGCTGTACCTCTCCTATGCGGCGGTCATCGGCGAAGAAGCCGCCCCCTCGGCGGTGATCGATTCGGTGCGGCGGATCTTCCCCCGACTGAAGACCCAACGCTTTTCCCTCTCCGACCCCGCAAGCCTCAAGGATCGCATTCAGCGGGAGCGGGCAGCCTTTGCCCTGCACACCCGCACCCCCGTCACCGAGCTGGGGGACTATTTTGCACAAAAGCCCGCCTACGAGGGGCTTCTCTCCCGCCGCCAAGAAATTACCCTGTCCCCCGAAACGGCGCGGAGGATCTACCCCGACGCCCTTCGCATCTCCGCCACCAGGGCGAACACCTATCACCAATGCCGTTACGCATACTTCCTCAACTACGGCTTGGGCATCCGTCCCGCCCGCAACGCAGGGCTGGATCCGTTGCAGAAGGGGACCATCGTCCACGAGGCGCTGGAAAAATTCATTGCCGAGGGCTTTGACGAGGAGGATCTGCACGATCGCATCGTCGCCTACGGCGCGGACCTTCTGAAGCGGTTCTACGGGGACGACACTCCGCCTGCCCCCATGAAGAGCTATTTTGACGCCCTGATGAAAAAGATCGAGGGCTTGCTTCGCATGTTCCGAAAGGAATTTGCCGCCTCGAAATTCGTGCCCGTCGCCTTCGAGCAGGGCATCGGCATGGGCGAGAACCCCGTGCCCGCCACGGTCATCCCTCTGGAGCGGGGCTCCATTTCGGTGATCGGCGCGGTGGATCGGGTGGACGCCTACGAGCAGGACGGCAAAAAATACCTGCGGGTGGTGGACTATAAAACGGGAAGCAAGAAATTCGACTTCCGCCACGTGCAGAACGGCATCGACGTTCAGATGCTCATGTACCTTCTTGCGTTGCGCCAGAATCTGTACCCCAACGAAAACTGCGTCCCCGCGGGGGTGCAGTACGTGAGCGCCAAGACCGCCCCCGTGGCGGGCACGCGGGATCAGAGCGAGGAGGAGCTTCAAGAGGCGTGGGAGGCGGCAACCGTCCGCTCGGGCGTCTATCTGAAGGACGATTCGATCCTGCACGCCATGGACGATACCCCCGACCGCCGTTATCTGCGGATCGTCAAGTCCTCGTCCCCCTATCTGATCACCGAAGCCGCCTTCGGAAAATTGTTTGAAGACATCACTCTGCTTTTGCAGAAAATGGGCGATTCCCTGCACAGGGGCGCCATTGATAAAAATCCCATCGCCATCGGACGGGACTATGAATCCTGCCGTTTTTGCGATCTGAAGGACTATTGCCGCCATCCCGAGCCCCGCAACGCTCTCATCGACGAGGAGGTGACCGACCATGCCCCAATGGACTGAGGAACAGCTGCAAGCCATCCGCACCCGCGGGGGGAACATTCTGGTCTCCGCCGCCGCAGGATCGGGGAAAACCGCCGTTCTGTCCGCCCGCGTCACCGAATTCGTGGAGCGGGGAGGCAATCTGGATCGGCTTTTGATCGTCACCTTCACCCGTCCCGCCGCCGCGGAAATGCGGACCCGCATCGCCCGTGACCTGGCGGCGCTGGCGGCACAACAGCCCCAAAACGCCCATCTGCGCCGTCAGAGCCTGTTGCTTTATAAGGCGAAGATCAGCACCATCGACAGCTTCGGCATGGATCTTCTGCGCCGCAATTTCCAGACGGCAGACCTTGCCCCCGACTTTACGGTCATGGACGGCGCCGAGGAGGACAGCCTGCGGGCGGCGGCGCTGCAGCAGCAGATCGAAGAATATTATACCGAATTCCCCCAAGGATTTGAAGCGTTTCTGCACCTCTTCGGCGGAGACACCGACGGAAAGAACGTCGAAGCCATCCTGTCCGAGGTGGCGCGAAAGCTCCAATCCCTGCCCTTCGGGGATCTCTGGACCGAGCGTCAGAAGGCGCGGCTGGAGGGGACCGACCATTGGATCGGTGCCCTGTGTGCCCTTCTGTTGCCCACGGTGGAGGCATATGAGGAATTGTTTGAAGAGGTGGTGACCGCAGCCCCCTACGCGGCGGCGGGCATGGCATCGGTGCAAAGCGACAAGGATTTTCTCACTCAAGTGCGCCAAGGACTGCAGGACGCCGACTGGGATCGGGTCTGCGGGATCGTGACGGGGTACAAGTTCCCCACCGCCGCCCGCATCACCAAAAATCCCACCGACGCAGAAGAGATCTATCGGGAATACCGTAAAAAAATGAAGGATTTCTTCCAAAAAGAGGTCTTCACCCTCACCGCCGAGACCTGCCGCTCCGATCTGGAAAGCCTTCGCCCTGCGCTGATCTTTCTCATGGATGCGGTGCGGGAGCATCGCCGTCGGGTGCTGGAGGAAATGCGGCGGCGCAACGCCTACGGCTTTTCCCAGCTCAGCGATCTGGCGCTGAATCTTTTGGTGGAGGACTATTCCTACGAGGACGGCACCTTCACCCCCTCCCCCATCGCCCTGCGGGAGCGGGAGGAATACGATGAAATTCTCATCGACGAATATCAGGATACCAACGACCTGCAGGATCTTATGTTCCGCGCCGTCTCCCGTGACAACTGCTTTGCGGTGGGCGACGTGAAGCAAGGGATCTACGGATTCCGAGGGGCAAACCCCGCCAATTTCCTGCGGAAAAAGGACGATTCCAAGGTGATCGTGCTGAATCGGAACTTCCGAAGCCGTGCGGGCATCCTTGACTATGCCAACTTCCTCTTCCGAGGGCTGTTCTCTCCCCTGCTGGGCGGCATCGTTTACGATGAAAGCGAGGCTCTGATCCCCGGACGGAGCGCCGACGAGGGCAATCCCTACCCCGCCCGTCACGGAGCGACCCTGCTCCCCACCCAAGACTTCCCGCCCCCGCGGGAGCGGGAGGGCAGAGAGCCCGATACGGAGCTGTTGCTTCTCCCCTGCGAGAGCAAGACCGATGAGGATTGCGCCCTTCTGTGCGCCAAGCTCATCCGCGACGCCGTGGACGGGGGCGCCACCGTCTTTGACAAGGGCGAAAAAGCCGTCCGCCCCCTGCGGTATTCCGACGTGGCGATTCTGTTGCGCTCCACCAAAAATGCCGTGGAGATCTACGAGGAGGTCTTCCGCACCTGCGGCATTCCCCTGCTGTCCTCGGAGGGGCAGACCTTTTTGGACACCCCCGAGGTCTGCGGCGTTCTGGCGTTTTTGCGGACGATCAACGATCCTTGGGACAATATCGCTCTTTTCGTGACTCTGACGGGGAATCTCTTCTCCCTGACCCCCGAGCAGGTGGCGGAACTGCGCCTGCGTGCCCCCAAATCCTATCTGTGGGAGGGGT
>JAFPBP010000027.1 GCA_017424085.1 Clostridia bacterium | reverse complement strand
GCTTTGCGTTTGGTGGAAGGATTGTTATGGCTCGCAAACATACTCTTGCGCCGCTCAGGAGTTCCCTCTCGGACAGTAAAACAAAAAACGAGTGCAGCACAAGGGTAAGTCTCCACCCTGCCTTCGGCGGAAGCATTCCGCCGAGTTTGGCTTTTCTTTGGTTCTTTCTTTTCACCCGAAAAGAAAGAACCTCCCGTCCGCCCCTTGCAAACTCACTTCCCTCAAAAAAATCGGGGCTGTCGGAAGAGACAGCCCCGTGAAATTCAGCGTTCGAGAACCGATTTGCCGCCCATGTAAGGACGAAGCACCTCGGGAATGGTAACGGTGCCGTCTGCCTGCAGGTGATTTTCCAGGAAAGCGATCAGCATGCGGGGAGGAGCGACCACGGTGTTATTCAGAGTGTGAGCAAGATACTTCTTACCGTCCTCGCCGTTGACACGGATCTTCAGACGGCGCGCCTGCGCATCACCCAGATTGGAGCAGGAGCCCACCTCGAAATATTTCTTCTGACGGGGAGACCAAGCCTCCACGTCCACCGACTTGACCTTCAGATCCGCCAGGTCACCGGAGCAGCATTCCAGCGTGCGGACGGGAATTTCCAGCGAACGGAACAGGTCAACGGTGTTCTGCCAAAGCTTATCGAACCACATGGGGGAATCCTCGGGCTTGCAGATGACGATCATTTCCTGCTTTTCGAACTGATGGATGCGGTACACGCCGCGCTCCTCGATGCCGTGCGCACCCTTCTCCTTGCGGAAGCAGGGGGAATAGCTGGTCAGCGTCTGAGGCAGGGAAGACTCGGGCAGGATCTGATCGATGAACTTACCGATCATGGAATGCTCGCTGGTGCCGATCAGATAGAGATCTTCCCCTTCGATCTTGTACATCATGGCTTCCATTTCGGCGAAGGACATGACCCCCGTCACCACGTCGGAGCGGATCATGAAGGGAGGCACGCAGTAGGTAAAGCCGCGGTCGATCATGAAATCACGGGCGTAGGAAATGACGGCGGAATGGAGACGGGCGATATCACCCATCAGATAATAGAAGCCGTTCCCCGCAACGCGACGGGCGGAATCCAGATCGATGCCGTTGTACAGCTCCATGATTTCGGTATGATAGGGGATTTCAAAGTCGGGAACCACGGGCTCACCGTAGCGCTGAACCTCCACGTTCTCGCTGTCGTCCTTGCCGATGGGAACGGTGGGGTCGATGATCTGGGGAATGACCATCATGGTCTTGCGGAGCTTTTCCTCCACCTCCCCTTCCTTTTTGGTCAGCTCGTCGATGCGGGCGCCGTCGTTGGCAACCTCTGCCTTGACCTGCTCCGCCTCATCCCGTTTGCCCTGCCCCATGAGAGCACCGATCTGCTTGGAGATCTTGTTTCTCTTGGCGCGCAGAACTTCGACTTCCTGCTTGATGTCACGCAATTCGCGGTCCAGCGCCACAACCTCGTCCACCAAGGGAAGCTTGTGATCCTGGAACTTCTTGCGAATGTTTTCTTTCACGAGTTCGGGGTTTTCTCTGACGAATTTGATATCCAACATGGGTTTATTCTCCTTCTTCGAGGCCGAAGCGGGCAAGCAGGTCGTTCAGGTCCTCGGTATTATAATATTCCAATTCGATTTTGCCTTTCGCCTTTCCCTTGGGGGCGGAAATGCGAACCTTGCGCCCGAAGGCACGGGTCATGGAATGCTCCAATTCCGCAAGGTAGATGTCCTTTTTACGGGGCTGACGGGCGGACTTTTTCCCCAACTGCAGGCGCACCAGGTTTTCGGTGTCCCGCACCGAGAGAGCCTTCTCCGAAACCGAGCGGGCGAACTTGCAGACCTCCTCCTCGGACCATTTGTCGCAAAGGGGGAGAAGGGCACGGGCGTGCCCCGAGGTCAAGCCTCCGTTCAGAGTCAGCGCCAGCACGTCCTCGGGAAGAGACAGGATCCGCAGGGCATTGGCGACGGCGGGGCGGGATTTGCCCACCTTGGAAGCCACCTGCTCCTGAGTCATGGAGTATTCCTCCATCAGAACCCGATATCCTTCCGCTTCTTCCACCACGTTCAGGTCTTCTCGTTGCAGATTTTCAATGAGCCCCAATTCCAGGGCGCCCCGATCATCCTCCTCGCGGACCACCACGGGGATCTCCCGCAGACCCGCCAGACGGCAGGCACGCCAGCGGCGTTCGCCCGAGATAATCTGATAGCGTCCGCCCTCGCAGGCACGGACCACCAGCGGCTGAAGCAGACCGTTTTCGGCAATGGACTGAGCCAAAACCTCCAACGCTTCCTTATCAAAATATTTGCGGGGTTGTTTTTTGTTGGGCTCCACCAGCTGCAGGGAAACGGTCTTTACGGGACCCTCTTCCACGGCGGCGGGGTTGGTGGAGTTGTCGAACAACAGGGCATCCAGCCCTTTCCCCAAACCTTTTTTCATAGGCGTCGATTCCTTTCCCGCCGAATTGTTTCACGTGAAACAACTTCGGGTTTTCGTTGCAATTTCAAGGGTTACAGCGCACGTATGCGGTGATTCTCCAGCAATTCCTTTGCCAGATCCCGATAGGCGACGGTGCCCTTGGCGTGCTTGTCGTAATAGTTGATGGGCTCCCCGTGGCTGGGGGCTTCGCTGATGCGCACGTTGCGGGGAATGACGGTCTTGAAGACCTTGCCCGCAAAATATTTTTTCACCTCTGCCAGCACCTGCGTGGTCAGATTCAACCGCCCGTCGTACATGGTAATGAGGATTCCCTCCACGTCCAGCGTGGGGTTGTAGAGGCGGCGCACCTGCCGGATGGTGTTGGTCAACTGGGACAGACCCTCCAGCGCGTAGAATTCGCATTGAATGGGGATCAGCACAGAATGGGCGCACGCCAGCGCGTTCAGAGTCAGAAGACCCAAGGAGGGAGGGCAGTCGATGAGCACGTAGTCAAACTGCGCCAGCTCCGGCTGATCCAGCACCCGCTTCAGACATTGCTCCCGATGCTCCATTTCCACCAGCTCGATCTCGGCGCCTGCCAGATCCATGGTGGAGGGCAGGATCCAAAGATTGGCAAATCGGGTCTTGGTCAAGGCGTCGGCAAGGAGCTGAGACCCTACCATGGCACCGTACAGAGAGGCTTTGATCTGCCGTTTGTTGATGCCGCATCCCGACGTGGCGTTGCCTTGGGGATCCAGATCCACCAGCAGGACCTGCTTTCCCGCCTCCGCCAGGCAGGACGCCAAATTGACGACGCTGGTGGTTTTTCCCACGCCGCCCTTCTGATTCGCTACCGCGATAATTTTCACAGACAAAGTGCCTCCTTTCCGAGATTAGTATTATTCTACCACATCGGCAACGAAAAATCAAGAGGGAGCAAGAATGTTTCACGTGAAACATTCCGCAAAAAGCCCATAACCAAGCCAAAAATCGACGATTGCAAACTATTTTCAACTTTTCTCGGATCCCGCCGTTTTTCTCAGAAAGCAAAGGCATCGCCCTTCCCGCACGGAAACGCCTCCTCCCGCACCTGAAGATCTCACGGGAAAAAATCAAAAAAAACCCGAACAAATCA
Source organism: Clostridia bacterium (assembly GCA_017424085.1). Lineage (GTDB taxonomy): Bacteria > Bacillota > Clostridia > Oscillospirales > UBA644 > RGIG995. The sequence continues at coordinate 1,540 of JAFPBP010000027.1, read as the reverse complement.
ACCTTTTGGGGCGAAAGGATTGACAAACGCCTCGGTTTGTTGTATAATAAATTATTAAAGGATTATAATCTATAGATAGGGGGCGTCCCGCATGGAATTCCTTTTGCTGTTCCCGCTGATCGTCTTGATCCTTGCCTCTCCCGTTTTGGCTTTGATCGCGTTCATCTTCTCGGCACAGAACCGTGCCCGCATCCGCACGCTGGAAAATGAAAATGCGGCGCTGAAGCAACGCCTGCAGGCGGCTGCTCCCATCCCCTCCGCACCGACGCCGCCCTCGGCGCCCAAGCCCGTGCCGACGCCCGCGCCCGCACCTCAGCCCGCGCCCGTGTCCCAAAAGACCGAAGCCCCCGAGCCCAAGCGGGAGCTGGAATCGGTGTTCGGGAAAAACGTTCTTGCTCTGGTCGCTACGGGGCTCATCTTCGTGGGGCTCATCGCCTTCGGAGTTTTGGCGTTCACGCAGATCACCGCAGGCGCCAAGATCGCCCTTCTCTTCCTCGCCTCCCTTCTGATCACGGGAGCAGGGCTTTACCTTACCTTCAAGAAGCGCACCACCTTCGCTCAGATCCTCACGGGATGCGGCGTGGGCGCCCTTTACATCTCCATCCTCGTCTCCCACCTTTATTTCGGCGTGTTCAACGATCTGGTCGCCTTCGGGCTGATCCTGCTCTGGGGCGCCGCCGTTCTCTTCGTTTCCGGCAAATGGGATCTGCGGATCCTGTTTTACATCGCCCATTTGGGGTGCCTGCTCTCCACGGTGCTGTCGGTGGGGTACGGAGAGGCAAGCGGACGGTATTGGGAGATCGTGCTCTATCAGATCGTCACCTTCGCCCTGCTCCTCGGCTTCAACCGCAAAACGCCTTGGCTTCACGCCCTGTGCAGTCTTCTCTCTGCGGTGCTGAATCCCGTTTTGTGCTTCCTTTTGGCAGACGAGGCGGGCTCCGAGATCTACGGCAACGCCACGGGCGCCGTCTTATTCTGCCTGTGTTTGGTGCTGAATCTGTTCACGGTGGCGCTCTACCGTCTGAATCTGAACCGCACCAACCTTGCCTCGGTGGTCGCCGTAAACGCCGTTTTCGTCTTATCCCTCTTCTTCGGAGGCTACGGGGCTCTGTCCGCCTGCATTGACCCCTACCTCTCCGAGGGCGCCATGGAATGGGCGCTTGCGGGGCTTGGATTTGTCCTCCCCCTGCTCTTGGTAGCGGCGGCGCTTCCCCTTCGGCGAATCAACCGCCTCAATCGGGCGGCAACCATCCTTTCCGCCATCCTCTTCAGCGCATTGCTTTCCGTGGCGATGGCAGGGGAGAACTCCGATCCCGAGCCCACCCTTTGGGTGATCCACGCTCTGACCTGCGCTCTGTGCGGGCTGATCTGGAAGAAAAAGCACAACTGCGATTCCGCCGCCCAAGTCTATCATTGGGTCGGCACGGGAATTCTTCTCTTGGATGCGTTTATTTGCATTTGGACCGCACCCGACCTTCCCCACGGAGGCATCGGTTACACCCTCGCCCTCGTCGCCGCCGCCCTGATCATCCTCCGCCTG
>JAFPBP010000221.1 GCA_017424085.1 Clostridia bacterium | reverse complement strand
GGCCTTTGCGTTGACGACGGCGGTCTCAAAATCGGGGAAGGCTTTCCCCTCCAGGCTCATGCGGGCGTCGTATCCGCACCGATCCAGCGCCTCCTTCCAACGCTTGCAGAGATCTGCGTCGGCGATGGTGGGGTAGGAGCGGTCGGGGGCGGAAATGTGCGTGTGTACCAAATTCCCTGCCGAGGTCTCGATGGTGTCCAGAGATTCCCCCGAGCTGTTTACGTGGAAAAAGTCCGCAAGGCATTTTACGTTGGGATGATCTGCACGCTCGACGAATTCCATGCCCTCTGCCACCGTGTTGATAAAATTGCATTCCTTCTCTCTCAGGGGCTCGATGGCGACGACCATATCCTGCTTTGCCGCCTCCTCGCCGCAGATGCGAAGGACCTTGACGAATTGCTCTTCCGCAAGGGTTCTGTCGTATCCCTCGGGAATCCTGCGGGCGCCGCCGCTTCCCAGCACCGCAATTTTTCCGCCCAACTCCTTGGCGCGGGCAAATCCGACGGAGCAATATTCCCGAATCAGATCATAATCCACGGTCGCGTTCAGGTTGATGGAGGAGGGGAAGAATCCGTTATAAGCTTCTGCGAGCAATCCGACCCGCAAAACCTCGCCCTTGATGGCTTCAAATTCCTCTTGACTGCAGGTTGCGATCTTGGAGAAATTCAATTCGCAATAGTCGTATCCTTCTTTTTTGATGAATTCCAGGGCTTCCACGCCGCAGCAAACTCCGAATCTCATGGGAATGCTCCTTTTTTTCTTTCATTATACCATGAAATTCCGATAATGCAATGACTTTTTTATGCCAAAAACATTGCGTTTTTGTGCATGTTTCGGCGACGGCGAAAAAATCGGGAGAATTTCTGATTGACTCTTGACTTTCTGTCCTAAAAATGGTATAATGAGGTATAGAAATTATTCTTTCGGTAAAACTGAAAGCGAGGCATTTCCATGAAAAACAATGCACTTCGAAATCTTGCCGTAACGGCGATCTTTGCCGCAGTTTCCGCAGTTCTGATGTTCATTCAGATCGGTCTGCCTATTTTGCCGTCCTTTTTGAAATTCGATTTTTCGGATTTTCCCGCCCTCATCGTGTCCTTTGCCGTATCCCCGTGGCACGGTGCCGCCGTGTGTTTGCTGAAAAATCTGTTGCATCTGTTTACCACCTCCACCGCAGGCGTCGGAGAACTGAACAATTTCGTTATCGCCGCTCTGTTCGTCTTCGTTGCGGGGCTGATCTATCATCGCAACAAGACCCGAACCACCGCCCTTGTGGGGTCTGCGGTGGGTGCCCTCGTTTCGGCTGTGGGAAGCGTCTTTTATAACCATTTCATCGGATACCCGCTCTTTTCCGCCGCCCTCGGGATTCCCATGGCGGGAATCGTTGGAATGTATTCGGTGATCCTTCCCTCCGCAGATACCCTTTGGGAGGCTCTTTTGATCTTCAATCTTCCCTTGACCCTTGCGAAGGGATTGGCGTCCATGCTGATCACCATGCTTATCTATAAACGAATTTCTCCCTTGCTGAAAGGGAAGACCCGGAAATGAGGTATTGCCATGTTTCATGAATCTTTGGGAAGCTTCGTCGGCTTTTCCGCCGATACGGAGCTTCGTCGGCAATGCAACCGCACCCGCCGTGCAACGCTTCTGAACGGCTCCGTTGTTGGAAACGCCACCTCGGAATCCAGCGGCATCAACGCCCGCGTGTTCCAAAACGGACGTTGCGGATTTGCGTCTGCCCCCGAGACCGACGTTGCCGCCGCCGAGCGCATCCTTCGGCAGGCGTCTGATAACGCGGCGTTTTTGGCGGCTCGTTTGCCTCGCGCAGGGGAGGATCTTGCGCCCCGCGTCCCCGCCACCTATCGGGGAACCTGGCAGGAGGACACGGTGCCTCAGAAGGTCCTGCTGGATTATTTGATGCAGATCGACGATTATCTGAAAAATAAATATCCCAAGCTGGTTGCGCGCCGCGTGATCTGCTCCTGCCTCTCTCTGGAAAAGGAGCTGAAGACCTCCGACGGAGTCTACGCCTATTCCTTCATGCCCCGCAGTAATATTATCGTTT
>JAFPBP010000220.1 GCA_017424085.1 Clostridia bacterium | reverse complement strand
GTTGCCATCTGCGACAAGGACGACTACTGGCTGAACAAGGCTCAGGAGAAGCTGGGCAAGGACGTTGCGGTCTACCATGACTTTGATCGATTCATCGAGCACGAAATGGACGCCGTCCTTCTGACCAACTATTTCAACGAGCACGCACCCTTTGCAATTCGTTGCTTGGAAAAGGGCATCCACGTGCTGAGCGAATGCACCGCAGGGGGAACCATGGCGGATTGCGTGGCGCTGGTCCGCGCAGCGGAAAAGTCCAACGCCACCTATATGCTCTGCGAGAACTATCCTCACATGAAGTTCAACCGTGAGATCAACCGCGTCTGCAAGGGCGGCACCTTGGGCAAGATCCTCTATGCAGAGGGGGAATACAACCACCCCGTTGCAGGCAACGACACCGCCTTCGTCAAGCGCTTCCGCCCTTACCCCGAGCATTGGCGGAACCGTCTGCCCCGCACCTACTACGTGACCCACTCTCTGGCGCCCATTATGAACGCTACGGGAGCCGAGCCCGTCCGAGTGACCGCACTGCCCGTTTTCTATCCCTTCGACGAAAACTACCCCGTTTCGGGCACCTACTGCGGAGACCGCGCCGCCATCATCATGACCTTGAACAACGACGGCTCGGTCTTTAAGTTCACGGCAAACGCAGGCTTCGGCGCTCACGGAAACTCCTATCGCGTCTGCGGCGAAAACGGACAGATCGAAAACATCCGCGGCACCAAGGGAGAGATCATGCTCCGCTACAACAAGTGGAGTAAGCCCGAGGGCATCGTGGATCAGAACATCCGCTATACCCCCGAATGGCATCACAAGGACGCTGACCTCATCGAGAAGGAAGGGCACGGCGGCGGCGACTTCTTGGTCATTCAGGAATTCCTGAACTGCCTGAGAGAAAACCGCAAGCCCGACTTTGACGTTTACTTCGCCACCAAGATGTCCGCCGTTGGGATTCTTGCCCATCGGTCCCTTCTGGAGCGGGGCGTCCCCTACGACGTTCCCGACTTCCGCAAGGAAGAGGATCGGATCAAGTGGGAAAACGATACTCTGTCCCCCTTCTACGGCATGGACGGCAGCGAGCCCACCCTCCCCTGCAGCTCCCATCCCGAATTCAAGCCCTCCGACGCTCAGCTGAACGCCTACAAGGCCCTGCTGGAAGAGGGAAAATAAGATCTTCGCCAAACAGAATACGAAAAAACAGGGCTGTTGCATTTGCAACAGCCCTGTCGTTTATATTATCTTGGAAATCAAAGAACGATGCTTTCGCCGTCCATTTCCTCGGGCTGGGGCAAGCCCAGAAGCTTGAGGATGGTGGGAGAAATATCGCAAAGCTTTCCGCCCTCACGCAGAGCGCACTCCTTGCCGATGACCGCAAAGGGCACGGGGTTGGTGGTGTGTGCGGTGAAGGGGGTGCCGTCCTCGGCGATCATGCAATCGGCGTTGCCGTGGTCTGCAGTGAGAAGCATCACGCCGCCCATGCCGAGCACCGCCTCTGCGGTTCTGCCCACGCAGGCGTCTACCGTCTCTACAGCCTTGACCGCCGCGTCGAAAATGCCCGTATGGCCGACCATGTCGCAGTTGGCGTAGTTAAGGATGATCACGTCGTACTTGCCGCTGTTGATGGCGTCAACCACCTTATCGCAGACGGGAACGGCGCTCATTTCGGGCTGAAGGTCGTAGGTTGCAACCTTGGGAGAGGCAACCAGGATCCGATCCTCGCCCTCGTATTCCACCTCCACGCCGCCGTTGAAGAAGAAGGTAACGTGAGCGTACTTCTCGGTTTCGGCGATGCGAAGCTGGGTCATGCCCTTGGCGGACAGATATTCGCCCAGGGTATTTTTCAAGGACTGAGGCTTGAAGGCGATCTCCACGTTGGGCATGGAGGCGTCATACTGGGTCATGCAAACGTAGAACACGTCAAGCTTGCCGCCCTTGCGCTCAAAGCCGCTGAATGCGGGGTCCACGAAGGTGCGGGTGATCTCACGGGCACGGTCGGGACGGAAGTTGAAGAACACAACGCTGTCGCCGGAAGCGATGCGGGCGGTGCCCTTCACCACGGTGGGGAGAACGAATTCGTCGGTCAGATGCTTGCCATCCTCGTCCACGGTCTCGTAGGAGGCACGAACCGCCGCAGCGGCATCGTCGGTCTCCAAGCCTTCCCCGTAAACCAGAGCGGCGTACGCCTTACCCACGCGGTCCCAGCGGTTGTCACGGTCCATGCCGTAGAAGCGGCCCATGACGGTGGCGATCTTGCCTACGCCGATGGAAGCCAGCTCTGCGTTGGCGGCGTCAATGAAGTCCGCCGCAGATGCGGGAGGAACGTCACGGCCGTCCAGAAGAGCGTGAATATAAACCTCGGTCAAGCCGAAGTCCTTCGCCATGCGGACCAGCGCATAGAGATGCTCAATGTGAGAGTGAACACCACCGTCGGAGAGAAGACCCATCAGATGAAGGGCGGACCCCTTCTTCTTGCAGTTCTCCATGGCGGCAACCAGAGCCTCGTTGGAGTTCAGCTTGCCTTCCTTTGCGGCTTTGGTGATGCGGGTCAGCTCCTGATACACCACGCGACCTGCGCCGATGTTGGTGTGACCCACCTCGGAGTTCCCCATCTGACCGTCGGGCAGACCCACATCCATACCGGACGCACCGATCTGCGTGGTGGGGCAGGTGGAAAAGATCTTATCCAGGTTGGGGGTTTTGGCGGCTTCAATGGCGTTGACCTCCTTGACGGAGTTGAACCCGAAGCCGTCCATAATGCACAGAACCAAAGGTTTTTTCATGTTGATTCTCCCTTATTTGGAAGCAGACTTCACGATGGAGGTGAAATCGGGAACCTTCAGAGAAGCGCCGCCGATCAGACCGCCGTCCACGTGATACTTGGCAAGCAGCTCGTCAGCGTTGCCTGCGTTCATGGAGCCGCCGTACTGGATGGTAACGGTTTCGGCAACGTCCTTGCCGTACACGTCGGCAACAGCCGCACGAACGGCGCCGTTGGTCTCGTCAGCCTGCTCTGCGGTAGCGGTAAGACCGGTACCGATCGCCCAAACGGGCTCGTAAGCAATGATCACGTTCTTCAGATCCTCTGCCTTCACGTTCTGCAGAGCGATCTTGGTCTGCATGCCGACCAGCTCGTTGGTGACGCCCTGAAGTCTCTGCTCCTTGTGCTCACCTACGCAAAGAATAACCTTCAGACCTGCGGCGAGAGCGGCGAGGACCTTCTTATTGCAGGTCTCGTCGGTTTCGGCAAAATACTGACGGCGTTCGCTGTGACCGATGATAACGTATTCCACGCCCAGATCGTTGAGCATATCAGCGGCGATCTCGCCGGTGTACGCACCCTTGGGCTCGAAATGGATGTTCTGAGCGCCGATCTTGATGTTGGTGCCCTTAGCGGCTTCGATGGCGTTCTGCAGGCAGACGTAAGGCACGCAGCAGACCACGTCACAGGTAGCGTCTGCAACGCAGGGAGCCAGCTCTTTGATGAAAGCGGTGGTTTCGGAAGGAGTTTTGTTCATCTTCCAGTTGCCCGCGATAACGGTTCTTCTCAGTTGAGTATTCATGTCATTTTCTCCTCTCAAAATCCTGCACAGAGAGACTTGCCCCCTGTGCAGAAAATACGGTTTCAGTTCATTATTTGTCCTGCAGGCAGGCGATGCCGGGCAGCTCCAGACCCTCCAGGAATTCCAGGGAGGCGCCGCCACCGGTGGAAATGTGGGTGATCTTGGGTGCAAAGCCCAACTGCTCGCAGGCAGCCGCAGAGTCACCGCCACCGACGATGGTGATGGCTTCGGATTCTGCCAGAGCTTCCGCTACGGCGATGGTACCCTTAGCAAGGGTGGGATTCTCAAAGACGCCCATGGGCCCGTTCCAGACTACGGTCTTGGCGGACTTGGCGGCGTTGGCAAACAGCTCTCTGGTCTTGGGACCGATGTCCAGACCCATCTTGTCTGCGGGGATCTTGTCGGAATCGACCACGTCAACGGCGATCTCGGCGTCGATGGGATCGGGGAAGGAGGCGGAGACGACGGTATCCACGGGGAGAAGCAGCTTCACGCCCTTTTCGTCAGCCTTCTTCAGCATGTTGCGGCAGTATTCCAGCTTGGATTCATCCAGCAGAGAAGTACCGACGGAGTAGCCCTGAGCGGCAAGGAAGGTATAAGCCATACCGCCGCCGATGATCAGGGTATCAACCTTGGTCAGCAGGTTATCGATTACGTTCAGCTTGTCGGCAACCTTGGCACCGCCCAGAATAGCAACGAAGGGACGCTCGGGGTTGGACAGAGCCTTACCCATAACGCCGATCTCCTTCTGGATCAGGTAGCCGCAAACGGCGGGGAGATATGCGGCAACGCCTGCGGTGGAGGCATGTGCACGGTGAGCGGCACCGAAGGCATCGTTCACGTAGATCTCAGCCAGGGAAGCCAGCTCCTTGGAGAATTCGGGATCGTTCTTTTCTTCTCTCTTGTCGAAGCGGGTGTTTTCCAGCAGGAGAACCTCACCGTTCTTCAGAGCGGCGGCTTTCGCCTTGGCGTCGGCACCGATGGTGTCGGCTGCGAGGGGTACGTTTACGCCCAGAAGCTCGGTCAGACGAGCGGCGACGGGAGCCAGAGAATACTTGGCAACGACTTCACCCTTGGGCTTGCCCATGTGAGAGCAGAGAATGACCTTGGCACCCTGACCCATCAGATACTTGATGGTGGGAAGAGCTTCCACGATGCGCTTGTCGCTGGTGATGACGCCGTCCTTCAGGGGGACGTTGAAGTCGCAGCGGACCAGAACGGTCTTGCCGGCAACTGCAATGTCTTCTACGTTTTTCTTGTTGTAATTCATGTTATCTTCACTCCTCTATAAGAATTCGGAATATAAAATACGCAATTTGGCGGGATCAACCCGTCCACCCTGTAGTATACCACAAAATTACGGATTTTGCAAGGGTTTTCGGGATGTTTTACTCTTTTTTCATATTTTGCCTTTTTTTGGGCATCCATCGGGGGGCTGATTGGCGCAAAATGCGGAAGGGAACCCACGTGATCGCCCCGCAGAGAGCAGATGAGATCCCCACGGCGGGAAGCCAGACCCACACGGCGGGGGACAAGATCACAGATGCGGCAAGAAGCTGCCCCGCCCCGTGAAGCACCGCCCCGCAGACGCTGACGCCAAAGGACGAAAACAGAGGGATGCGCTTCAGAAGCGCCATGCCCGCCACCGAGAGGATCGCGCCGCACAGGGAAAAGGCAAGTCCGCTGAGCCGCCCCAGAAACAGAGACGACAAGAGGGCGCGCAGAACGCCGAACAACAGCGCCGCAGGAAAGGAATATTCATAGAGAACGAACACCGTAACGATATTCGCAAAGCCCAACTTCACGCCCGGAACGGGAATGTGAAAGGGCAACACCGATTCCACCCAGGACAGGATCAGAGCCACCGTCAGCAATAACGCCGTGCGGGTCAGATCCGAAAGGGCGGTACGCTTACCCCACAATGCCATCCACCTCCTCGGCTACGATCACGATAGAGATGCGGTTGGGAAGGCAAAGAATGCTCTCTCCCCCACGGGAGATGGGCCCCATCCCCTGACAGAGTCGGTCGGGGCAGGTGGCGTTTCGAAGAGACACGGCGCCGTCCCGAACCACAACCACCGAGCCGTCGGACAGGGGCAATTCCCCGTCCGTATCCAATGCAAGGGATGCAACCAAGACGCCGTCCACGCTGACCTGCGCCAGCGTCCCCTCCTCCTTGGGGAGAAGCAGTACCAAACAGCACGCCGCCAGAAGCAGGGCGATCAGCACGAGATCCCATATGCGAACAGATTCCCTCATGGCGCCTCCCGCAGGGTATATCCCTCGCCCGTCAGCTGAAACCGATCCAGAAGACCGTCGCTGACGAAGACCGTGCCGTCGTTGTAGACGAAAACAACCTCAAAGG
>JAFPBP010000219.1 GCA_017424085.1 Clostridia bacterium | reverse complement strand
TAATCGTCTCCTGCGGGGGCGGTCCAATCCAATTCCCCGTTCTTCACAAGGTCGGTCAAAATCAGCCCACGGTCTGCCGCATAGATCTTCTCCCCTGCCTTGGGAAGGGCAACGGCACCCAAAAAGACGGCTTTCTCCCGCAGCTTGGAATCGGTGGGAAGAGCGCCGCTTCTCGATTGCCCCGCCGCCAGATCCTCGGTCAAAAGGACAACGCATTGATTCGCCGCCTGAGAATCGGGATCCAGCCCCGGAACGTTGGCGGTGGACCAGCCTGCCCCCGAGGTGAGAGAAACCGACATGCCCAGATCCAGAGCGGTATTCAGGATCAGCTTTACGTCGTGCTCCCATTGCTCGGTGCCGTAGCCGTATAATTCGGCGTTGACCGTGCGATCCGCCAGCTGGCAAAGCTCCACCCCGCTGAACCCTGCCGCGTGCATGGCGTTCAGTTCTTCCAGAATGGTCTCGTCGGTATGAACCCCCGCCGCCATCCACCAGCGAACCTCGGTCTGATTGATCTGCTCCACACGGGAGAATCGGTCGGACAGCATTTTTTCAAAATTGCGTTCCATATAAATACTCCTTTCCCCACAGAACCGTTGCTTGTATTATAGTTCATTTTCCCTCGGATTGCAAGAGGTGCACAAGAGATTTCAATAAAATTTGCGTTCTCACAACGGGCGGGAGGAATGCAGATCACAGTTCACCGCAACCCATCTCACCATATCTCTGCCCCGACCGATTGTTCAGTATTACAAGAAAAAAAGACTTCGACGGAGGGGTCCCGATCGAAGCATTCTCGCGACCGCCGGGTTTTTAAGGTTTATCAAAAATATGACTCATACGAAAAAATCGTATGAGTCTGACTTTTTGCTTATTTGCTCCCCGTGGAGCCGAAGCCGCCCGCACCCCGTTGGGTGTCGGACAGATCGTCGCAGGGCTCGAATTCCACCCGTAAATAGGGGGCGATGACCAACTGAGCGATGCGATCCCCCGAGGAAACGGTGCGGGTCTGATTGGATTGATTATGCAGAGCAACCATCAGCTCGCCCCGATAGTCAGAATCAATGACCCCAACCTTATTGGCGGGAGCCAAGCCTTGCTTGGTTGCAAGTCCGCTGCGAGCGTAGATCAGCCCCACGTAGCCGTCGGGGATCTCAACAGCGATACCCGTATGCACCAGAACCGTTTCCCCTGCAGGGATGGTCAAAAGGGCATCACAGAGGGCGTAAAGGTCGGCACCTGCGGCGGCGGCAGAGCCGTAGGTGGGGATCACGGCGGCGGGATCAAGCTTCTTCAATCGTACGGAAATCATAGAACACCTCGAAAACTGTCGTTTCTTATATTATAGCAGATTTTTGCGAAAAAATCAAGAGGTAAAACGATGCACCCGAAAAAAACGGGTGCATCTCTGCTTGCTCTTCTTATTTTCGGATCATGATTTTGTAGAACACGCTGAAGCGCGCCTGAAAATCGGCAAGATCGGTGCGGTTGTTGGAGCCCGGATCGCGGATGAGGAAATTTTCCGCTTTCAGTTCTCCACCCTGAAAACCGTAAATGACCACCCAATGCTGGGCGCCCGCGGGCGTGAAGCCCCCGATCATCACAGGTCTTCCCCGTTGCAGCTCATTGTAGACCACCTCCAGATAATCCTTGCCCGTATAGGCACGGTAGGAAGAGGGCCAATAGAGATTGCCCGAGGAGGAATAACTCAATTCCTTCGCCATGGCGGCGGGTGTGACGGTATACCCTCGCACGCAGGTCTCCACCATTGCCATGGCGCTGGTAGCGCATCCGATCTGCCCGATGGTGTATCGGGTGGATCCCAAGCGCACCGAAGCCCAACGGGAATCATTTTGAGCATAGCGGGGTACGGAGAGAGTCACCGCCCTGCGGGAGGCGCCGTAGGACAGATAGGCTTCGGAGACGTACCCCACTCGCGTGCCCTCAAACAGAACCTTCGCCCATCCCCCCGAGGAGGACAACACCCTTACCTTGGCTCCGTGGGAGAAGCGGGAGAGGATGGGATAAGAGGTGGAGGGACCGCTTCGGATGTTCAATCGGAAGCCGTCTGCGGAAACCGTAGCGGTTTGAATCGCCACCGTTTCGATGTAATCGTCACTGCAGTATCCGTATCTGCCCGAGGCATACTCCACCTTCCACCAATCCCCCTGTCGGGAGACCAACGTAACGTAGGTGCCTCGGTTCAGTCCCGTCAGAACCGTCCCCGAAAGGGAGGGGGAGGAGCGGACGTTCAAGCGGGTGTAGGACGTGCGAACCACGCCCGCTTGCGCCGTTTCTGCTCCTTGGGCAGGCTTGGGAATGACGCAGATCAAGGAAAGAGCAAACAGAAAGGTAATCAGAAGTTTCTTCATGATTATCACTCCTTTCCCCAACATTATACCATAAATCACCCCGTGATTCAAGGGAAAAAATTTTCCAATCGGAAACGTTTTTGTAAACCGATACGGTTTATTCGGAAGTTTTTTCCATCTTCCTCTTGACAAAACGGGGAAAACATGATATTCTATGGATGGAGGTGTCTTATGGGACTGATTTATTATTGGCTTGCAGCGGCAAACATCATCGCATTTTTCATGTACGGAATCGACAAACTGAAGGCAAAGCACCGTCGCTGGCGCATCCCCGAGGCGACTCTTTTGGGCATCGCAGCGGTAGGAGGAAGTCTGGGCGCATTTGCGGGAATGCAGATCTTCCGACACAAAACCAAGCATCTGAGATTTCAGATTCTGGTGCCCCTGTTCCTGGTCCTGCATATCGTCGCGCTGGTCCTTGCATTTCTCTACCTATAAAAAAATGCTGTCGTTCGGAACGACAGCGTTTTTTTATTCTTTGCAATTTTCACATAGCACGTGGACGGTCAGATCGTATCCCGTCACGGGCGAGCCGATATGCTTTTCCAAAAGCTCGGTCAGATCGGGAATGGGAACGTCGGACACGGCTCCGCACTTAAGACAGACGCAATGATGATGGGGAGCGACGGTTTTATCAAAATGGTCGGGCCGCCCCGGCATTTCAATGCGAAGAATTTCCCCCGCCTCTGCCATCAAGCCCAGATTCCGATATACGGTCCCCATGGCGATGGACGGGCGCATGCGCTTGGCTTCGGCATAAATTTGCTCTGCGGTCATATGCAAGGGGGATTTGCAGATGATGTCGTAAATAATTTTTCGTTGCTGAGTCATGGCGCCTCCGATAATAGGAATAATTCTTATTTTCTATATTATATCATATTTTCGGAGATTTGTCAAGGGGTTTTCAAAAATTCAAGATCCGAGCCACCGCATCGGCAGGCAGTTGGGTCACGGGAATGGGCTCCTCAGGGGGCACGGGATAATCGGCAAGGGGACGCTCGAAGATGGCAACGTCGCACCAATGCCCGTCCTTAAAGCCGCATTTTTTCTGAATGCCGCCGCAACGGAAGGCGAAATGCTCGTGGAGCTTGGCGCTTCCCGGATTGGGCCAGGACACAACGGCGCATACGTTCAAATATCCCTGCAAGCGCAACAGATCCAGCAGGCGGGCGTAAAGATGAGTTCCCACGCCTTGCCCCTGCAAGCCCTTTTTCACGTAGATCGAAAGCTCCGCCGTCCAGCGGAAGCCCTCCCGAGAGCGATAGGGACCCGCATAGGCGTATCCGATGATCTCTCCGTCCCGTTCGGCAACAAGGTAAGGATAGTGGGCGGAGATCTTCTCCACGCGAGCGCGAAATTCCGCCGCCGTGGGAACGGTCCATTCAAAGGTGACAGGGGACGATTCCACGTAAGGGCGATAAATTGCAAGAAGCGCCTCGGCATCGTTGGGCGTGGCGAAGCGATAGGTTTCAACGGAAAACATGGGAGAATCCTTTCCGGACGAAGGTCCACGGTGATCTACATTAATATTATAGTACAAAAATCGACATTTGTCAAGGAATATTGACAAAATGAAAAAAAAATGATATACTGAAAGAAAAAGCTGTAACGTTATTTCTGTCCGTGTATCTTACAGGGGAATCGAGGTGAGACCGTGGAGCACTTTCACGATATTTACGAAGCCAACGTAACCGAAGTCTACCGCTTTTTGCTCTCCCTCTGTCGGGACGAATCCATGGCGGAGGAGCTGACCCAGGAGACCTTTGTCCGCGCCATCGACCGCATCGACACCTTTCGGGGAGATTGCAAGATCTCGGTTTGGCTTTGTCAGATCGGGAAAAACCTCTTCTATCGTCAATACGCCAAAAGCAAGCAGACCGTAGCTCTGGACGCGGAAACGCTGGATCGCACCCATCACGGGGAATCCCCCGAGGGAGACGTTCTGCAAAACACCGAATCGGCGCAAATTCTACGGCATCTGCACACGCTGGACGAGCCCTACAAAGAAGTGTTTATGCTCCACGTGTTCGGAGAGGTCCCCCTCAAGGAAATCAGCCAGCTGTTCGGCAAATCGGACAGTTGGGCACGAGTCACCTTCTATCGGGCGAAAGCCACCATCATCAGTAAGCTGAAAGGAGATACACCGTGAACTGTGAAATCATCAAGGATCTGCTTCCGTTGTACGTAGACGGGATCTGCAGCAAGGAAACCGAACAGGCGGTACGGGAGCATCTGAAGACCTGCGACGCCTGCCGTACCGTCTACGAGGACATGTGCCGCGCCGTGATCCCTGCGGCACCCACCGCCGTTCCCAACGAAAAGGGAATCTATCTTCGCATCCGCCGTCAGCTGGGGAACTTTCTGATCTGTGCCATCATTGCAATTCTCGTCGCCGCCATTGCCTTCTGCGGACTGACCGAATGGGAGGATCACAACTGGCCTCAAGGCGTATTCTCCCTCTGCATCATTATCCCCGCCACGGGGCTTCTGGCATCCATGCTGAACCTGTTCTTCTGCCGAGAATACCCCTCCCGCCCCTGGTTCTGCCGCGTTTCGGCGCTGATCACCTTCGGAATCTGCGTTTTAGGAGATCTGTACGCCATTCCCCACTACGATTATCCCGAAAATTGGGCGTCGTTTATTCCCCTTTGTCTCTTGGTTGCCCTCATATTTTCAGCAATTTCCTACGGGATATCCAAGCTCTACTCCCGCTTCTGCAATTCGTAAAGGAGGATTCTCATGACAGAACAAGCCCAAACACAACAACCGATCATCACTCCCTCCCCCTATCGCACCGTTGATACTGCCTTTGCCCTTCTTTCGGTATTATTCGCCTTTTTCTTTCTGAAATACACCATGGGCGTGACCGCAGGAGTCGGACTGACCATTCTGACGGCGCTGTTCCTCTGCGCCACTTATCTGTACGCAGGCGTCAAAAAGCAATCCATCTCCGTGGCGTCCGTGCTCTGGGCGGCAATCATCGTGATCTTCTCCCTCACCTACACCATTACCGCCAACGGATTCCTGCGGGGCTGGTGCGTTTTCTTCCAGCTGCTGGCGGTCTGCTATTGGATCTTCGTCACCTTCGGCAACCGTGCAGGAAAACGCGCCGACGATATGCTGGGCTTTGACCTGCTTAAGAGCATGTTCGTGCTCCCGTTCGGAAACATGTATCACTTCTTCGGGACTCTGTCCCATTCTTCCAAGAGCAACAAGGGCGCCCGCGGAATTCTTTACGTTTTCGTCGGACTTCTTTCCGCCATCATCCCCACCGCCATCGTATACGCCCTTCTCAGCTCGGGAGACAAAGCCTTCTCCAACCTTCTGGACCATCTGTTCAGCGGCACGGGAGACGCCATCGGGAACAACGTTGGACTTTGGTTTTTGGCGTTCCCCTTCGGGCTTCTCATCTTCGGCTTGCTGTACGGAGCGTCGATCAAGGCATTTCCCGAATCCATGACGCGGGAGGGCAAGGAGCAGCTGACCCAATCCCTGCGCTTCGCCTCCCCCGTGATCACCTGCGCCGCCTTGACCCCCATGCTGGGCGTTTACGTTCTCTTCTTCATTTCCCAAGCCCCCTATTACCTCAGCGCCTTTGCCAATCTGAAGCCCGAGGGATATACCTACGCCGAATATGCGCGGGACGGATTCTTCAATCTCTGCGGCGTTTGCTTTGTCAATGCGCTGGTGATCTTGGCTGTGCATTTTCTGACCAAGCGGACGGGCAAGCACGGCTACGCCATCCCCGCAAAGATCTTCATCATTCTCTTCTCCCTCTCCTCCATCGTGCTTGCGGTCATTGCCCTGCGGAAGATGGTCCTGTACATTGATCAGTACGGTCTGACCCTGCTTCGGGTCTACGCCTCCTGGTTCATGATCCTTTTGTCGATCTTCTTCCTGATTTTGATCGTGAAGCAGTTCGTCCATAAGCTGAACGGCATTTTCTGTGCTCTGATGGCGTTTCTGATCCTCTTCGGAGGGCTCTGCCTCTGCAACGTGGACGCCCGCATTGCGGAATATAACATCAATCACTATCTGTCGGGGGATCTGGAGGAGCTGGACTTCTCCATGCTTCGGGACGATCTCTCGGACAGCGCAATTCTCGTGGTAGACGAGGCCTACGATCGATTCGACGCCGAAACGAAGGAACGGGCACGCAAATATTTCTTTGAGCCCAAAGCCATTGAGTTGAGCGGAAACCTCACCGAGCAATATTATTATGAGAAATACTATTCCTTCCGCTCCTGGAACAGCGAATCGGCTGCGGCGCTCCGCATTTTGAAAGCACGTTGCCCCGAACGGTTCACCTCCGAAGATCTCTACACTCCCTACGGCTGGGCGTGGTAACCTCCATAAAACGGCAAAAGAGCCTTTCCGAAAGATTCGGAAAGGCTCTTTTTTCAACTTGATTATCGCTTCCGCTTTTTGAGTCCGTCGGCAACAATGTAATAAACAGGGACCGTAATAAAAATGATCCAGCCGGGATGCCACAGACCGAAATACATCCCCAATCCAAGGTAAACGGCGGCAACCAGGACGGGATAGGCGAAATCGCTCCCGTCGCGGTGGCGCACGGCACTCACAACAGACTCCAGAATGGGAATCAGAAAGAAGATCAACCAAGCGTGTGACCAGCCGTGGAACCAACCGTAAAACCCGCAGAGAAGATAAAAAATCACGCAGAGAATGGAGGAGCATGCACTGACGACCCGAAGAATCCGAACCGACCATCGCCCGCCGTCATCTTCATCGTCATCATCGTCATCATCGTCGTCTTCGTCATCGTCAACGGGATCTTCCTTCGCAGGGGCAGGCACCTCGGCGGGAGCAGGCTGAGATCCGAAGACCAGAGAATCGAGGGATACACCGTACAGACCTGCCAGGGCGATGAGATTATCCGTATCGGGGGAGGCTTCGGTGCGCTCCCATTTCGACACCGCCTGACGGGAAACGCCGATCTTTTCCGCAACCTCCTCCTGAGAAAGTCCGCTTTCCTTGCGGAACCGAACCAGACGATTTGCAAGCTCAAGGGTCATAGTACAACATCCTTTCGGGGATTTTTTCTGCCATTATTATAGCAAAAATCGAGAAAAAGCGCAAGATATTTCAATATCCAATTCCGCAACCTTAGGTTGCACACCTACAGTATATCACAAAATCCGCCAAAAGTAAAGAGGAAAATAAAAAAAATGACACGAGCCCGTGTCAATGCGTCAAATGGATATGGTGTCTTCCCGTGTCGAATCGGAGGACGGAGCGCGGAGGACGTCGAAGTATCGTTCAACTGTCGGATGATGAAACAGAGAAGATCGTTCCCCGCAGCCCCGTCAAACAAAAGAGGCTCAAACAAACCGTCGTCTGCGCGCTTCTTTCGGCACACGGGAAAACATGTTTCGTGTGTGCAACTTTATTATATCACATTTCTCTGTGAAAATCAAGGATATATTCCACATTTCGACAAAACTTCATAATAATTTCTTTTTTTTTAACAATTCAAAAAAAGCGGCGGAGACCGCAGAAACGGTCTCCGCATGGAATCAGTTCAATTCTTCTTCTCCGTCTTCGATGGGGTTCACGAGAACGGTCAGCTTGCTGACCCGCTCCTCGATCATTTCCGCCACGATCACGAACAGGTTTTCATAGGAGAAGCTGTCGCCCACATGGGGGTCAGCCTCCAGCATTTCGATCGCCCAGCCGCCCGCGGTGGAATACTCACAGGCAAAGGTCTGAGGCTTGACGAATTCGATCTCATCGAAGAAATCGTCCAGATTCATCTCCCCGGCAACCTCGTAGGTGTTTTCTCCCGTGGCAAGACATTGAGTAACGATCACGTCGGTATCGTCCCAGATATCGCCCACCAGCTCTTCCAGGATATCCTCCATGGCGACCACACCCAAGGTACCGCCGAATTCGTCGATGACGATGGCGAGGTGCATCTTGGCTTCTCTCAGCTTCGCCAGCGCGGCGGGAAGCTTCATGGTTTTGTGAAGCTTGCAGGGCGGGAGCATCAGAGAACGAAGGTCGGGCTTCGCATGCTCCATGGTTGCCTTATAATAGCGGTTCAGAGACAAAATACCGATAATATTATCCACGCTTCCCTCATATACGGGCAGGCGGGAGAATTGCGCCGTATCGGACAAGAGGGCGGAAATTTTCGCATCCTCGTCGTCGATATCAATGGCGGTCATGTCGATGCGGGGCGTCATGATCTTCTCAATGGTAGTATCACGGAAATCCAGCGTAGACTGCAGGAGATCTCCTTGATCTTCATCGATGACCCCCTCCTCTTCTACCGTGTCAATAATGGAGATCAGCTCTTCCTCGGTCACGGTGGGCTCGTCGTCCTTGCGGTCGCTTCCCCAAAGCTTACGCAGAAGGAACAGGATCGCCATGATAATGAAGACGATGGGGCTGAGGATGATGGTAAGAATTCGAATGGGAATGGCAACGAAGCATACCACCGTATCGGCGTTCTGCTTGGCAAGGATCTTGGGCATGATTTCGCCAAAGATCAGGATCACCACCGTAACCAGAATGGTCGCGATCGTAGACGCCAGCGCCACGTCATCCTTGAACAGGTTCATGACAATCAGCGTGGTGCAGGTGGAAACGGCGATGTTCGCAAGGTTATTTCCGATGAGAATGGCAGACAGGGCCGTGGTGAACTTTTCGGCGATTTGATACGCGATTTTCGCCGCCGCACTTCCACCCTCCGCCGCACGGCGCAGACGCATCTTATTGGAGGTATTAAAGGCAATTTCAGAGGCAGAGAAGAATGCGGAGAGGCAGACCATCACGAAGATGACCACGTACGCCCACCACATTTTCGCAAAATGCTCGGCAAAGGTCATACGTTCATCTCCTCTCCCTCGGAGTCGATCCCGCGCGCGGCAAGATCCTCCTCGTCCAGAATATGGATCAGAACCTCGGAAACCCGTCCGTTCACCACGGTTTTTGCGGTAAACTCAAGGGTTTCGTATACGAAAGACTCCTCCTCACGCAGAAGGTGTCCCAGAGTTTCCAGAATAAAGGAAAGCAAGGGCTTGGATGCAATGGAGCGAGGCGCATCACCC
>JAFPBP010000026.1 GCA_017424085.1 Clostridia bacterium | reverse complement strand
TGCGCCGTAGTCGATGCCGATGTCCTTCATGTGCATGGCGACGATGCCGCCCACGCCCTGCAGGATCATTCCCGTAAGGAAGATGCAGATCACGGCGCCCCAGAAATAAGGCTTGCGGATGGCTTCCCGAAAGGAGATGCCCACCCAATCGGCGCCCCGCTTTTTTGCCTTTGCTCCTTGGGGAGGCAGGGTTTCCACGTTCTTGGGCTTATCCTTGAAGAACAGAAGGATCAGAACCGCCGCCGCAGTGAGCACGATGGCGATCAGACGGTACGCCGCCCGATAGGACCCCACCGTTTCGGGGTCGATCAGTCCTCCCACGATGGGAATGGCGATGGCGCCGCCCAAGCCGCTGGAGGCTAAGATCAAGCCCATGATGGTTCCCTTGTTCTCCGAGCACCAGATCCCCACCACGTAGCCGATCATTGTGGTTGTGGTCCAGGAAAAGCCGATGCCCAAAAGGATCCCTGCAGGGTAGATGAGCCAAAGGTTTTCCGCGACGGAATAGAGGATCATTGCCGAGATCAGGCAGGCGAACCCCGCCAGAATCAGCTTTTTCGGACCGAATTTCACGATCATGGCGCCGAAAAAGATGTTGACGATGGCGGTGGAGATGTAGCGCAGGCTCTCGCCCACCGAGACGAGACTCCGCTCGGTGCCCAGCGCCTTTGCGATCTCATCGGGGAAGAGGGATTTTGTGGAATTCGCAAAGCCCAAGGAAATGAGCACCATCAGAAAGCACAGGACGATAATGACCCATTTATAGTCAAGCTTTTTTTGCACTTGCATTTGTGAGCCTCCTTCGGACTGCGGGGGTGAGGTTTATTTTACTTCGGTCAGATGGACCTTGAAGGTGGTGTAATCCTTCATGACCACGGCGCGGTTGACCCCGGCGTTCATCCAGATGCTGCCGGGACGGACCGTTCCGTTGTCGTCTTGGTAAAGCTTTTCGGGGTCCAGCCCGCGGAACTGCACCGTGCGACGGCGGACGCGGGGACGGTTGCGGACGCAAACGAAGGTCAGAAGGGCTTCGCTCTTATCCTCTGCCACGTAGCACCAGGCGCATTCGTCCCGATTGGGAGGAATGATGCGGAACAGCTCGCCGAAGTGGATCAGATCGTAATACTTATGATATTCCGCGATCTGTCCCTTGACCTCCTCCTTGTCCTCGTCGGACATGGTGGTCACGTCCAGCTCGTAGCCGAAGGAGCCTGCCAGCGCCACGTCGCCGCGAGTTTGCAGGGGCGTGGTTCTGCCGGTCTGATGGTTGGGGCAGGCGGACACGTGGGAGGAGACAGTGGAGGTGGGGTAGCACATGGAGGTGCCGTACTGAATGTCAAGGCGCTCGATGGCGTCGGTGTCGTCGCTGGTCCAATATTGGGGAGAGTAGTAGAGCATGGCGGGGTCGAACCGTCCGCCGCCGCTGGCACATCCCTCCAGCAAAAGGTTGGGATATGCGGTCATCAGGCGGTCCAGAAGCGCGTAGAGCCCAAGCACGTACCGATGGAAGATCTCTTTTTGACGCTCGGGCGCCAAAAGACAGCTGCCCGCCTCGGTGAGATAGCGGTTGAAGTCCCATTTTACGTATTCGATCTGCGCATTCTTCAGAATGTTATCCATGCAGCCGAACAGATAGTCCTGCACGTCGGTGCGGGACAGATCCAGCACGTACTGATTGCGGCTGGTGCAGAGGGGACGTCCCTCCACCTGCAGGCACCAATCGGGATGGGCGCGGTAAAGATCGCTGTCAGGGTTTGCCATTTCGGGCTCAAACCAAAGACCGAACTTCATGCCGAGGGCATGAATGCGCTCGGAGAGTAACCCCAAGCCTCCCTTGAGCTTTTCTTCATTGACGAACCAATCTCCCAGACCTGCCTTATCGCTGTTGCGGGCACCGAACCAGCCGTCGTCCAGCACCAGCATTTCCACGCCCAGCTCGCCTGCCTGCTTTGCGATGTTATAGATCTTTTCCTCGTTGAAATCAAAGTAGGTGCCCTCCCAGTTGTTGATCAACAGGGGGCGCTTTGCGTTTTTCCAGGGGCCGCGGCAGAGATTGTTGCGGTAAAGCTTGTGGAAAACACGGCTCATGCCGCCCAGACCGTCGGCAGAATAGACCGAAACCGCCTCGGGCGCGTGGAAGGTGTCTCCGGGCTCCAGCTTCCATCCAAAATCGGTGGGGTTGATGCCCATGATCAGGCGCAGGTCCCCGTCGATGATCTGCTCCACCTGAATGGAGAAATTGCCGCTGTAAACGAAGTTGAAGCCGTAGGCGTCGCCCGTGTCCTCGGTGGTGTACTTATCTACCAGCGCCACGAAGGGGTTGTGCTGATGGCTGGAGCAGCCCTGCTTGCTCTCCACGGAGGTGATCCCGTGGAGCAGGTCGGACCGTTCAAAGGTGCGCTCCCGTCCCCATTCCCCGTAGAGATGGCACAGCTGCCAGTTTCCGAAGGGAATCTCACAGCAGAGGGAATAAATGCGCTCCAGATCCATATCCCATTCCGAATCGTTGGTCACCGAGACGCGGCGGGTCATGGCGTCGTGGGCTTCGAAGACCGAGTAGTACAGAGTCACCTTTGCGCCCGTCACCGCATCCTCGGTCAGAACCTCCAGGGTGGTGGCTTCGTCGTCTGCGGCGTAGGTGGAGGGCTGCCCCGGAATGGCGGGCTTGCCTGCGTAGATCTTGTGGGAAACGTAGCGGATATCGGTGGAAGCGTTCCCCGCCGCATTGCGGATCTGCAGGGCGCTGACGCGGAAATCTCCCGTTCCGTTGCAGGAATATTCCATGGGCGCTCCTCCGGGAGAGGTGGTGTTGTCCGCGCTCTTGGGGCCGCGGACAAGGCGGTTGGAATATTCTCTCATATCATATGCGGGGATGGCTTTTCCGTAATAGTCGTGGATCAGAAATCCCCCCTCGTTGACGTGAAATACGTAGGACGTCTTGGGGGTGGAAAGATAAAAGGACTTAAATTCTTCCGAATATACGATGGACATAGAAAAACTCCTTTTTTACTCATTTTTTTCATTGTATCATATAAATATGACGATTCTTTGATCTTTTTGTCAACTCTTGGTTTCGTTTCGAATCCCTCCCCTCGCAAGCCTCACGCTTTTTTCCGTTTTTTCCTGCTCTTCGCCCCGCCTCACCCCTTGACAACGGCGCGGAATTATGGTATAATACTTGAGTCTCCCATCCCACGGGCTTGATCTGTGTGCGCCGCCTGTGGCGGAAGAAGCGAAAAGATCAAGGCGCAGCGGTCGAAAAAAACAAGCACGAAGGTGCGCAGTTTTTTTTCGGGTACCGCAAGAGGGCACGGTTCCTGTGTTTAAGTGAATATCAATGTGGAGGGTTATCGAAGCGGTCATAACGAGGCGGTCTTGAAAACCGTTTGGGAGCAATCCCACGTGGGTTCGAATCCCACACCCTCCGCCAAAAAATCCTCGGTCTTTGGAACGAGGATTTTTTTATCCAAGCCGCAGGCTTGGTATATCATCACCGCGCGAAGCGTGGTGCATATCATCAAGGGCGGAAAGCCGCCCTTGTATCTCATCACGCGCCAGCGTGCATTTACCTGCGGCTTGATGATATACAACACTTCGTGTTGATGATATGCAATTCCTTTGGAATTGATGATATACACGCCTTTGGCGTGATTGGGATTCGAGATTGCGTAACGGAGTGGCGCAACATTTGACAAACAACCGATTTTATGATATAATAAATTCAATACAAGCCTGCAGGGATCCCCCCTGCGGCGCAGATCACGGAGGGGACCATGTTCAAGACTAAGATCGTTTCGTCTCAGCAGAAGGCGTTTTTGGATGATTCCATCGACTCCTTCCCTCGGTTGGAGAAAATTTCCGTTCTTCGGGGGGAACGGCTCTCCTTTCAGCTTCTTTACGTGGATGAGGGGGAGGGATATCTTCCCTCCCGTCCCTATTGCGGGCTGACGGTCGAGGGAGCGCTTTCGGAGCATGTTACCGTCCGCGACGTGCGAAACGTGCCCGTGGACCGTCCCCTGCATCCCGATCGGGCGGACGAATATTATCTGCGCCGAACCCCCGGTCTGTATCCCGATCTTCTCACCCCTCTCCGCTACGGCGGGAAGGTGATCGTGGCGCGGGACAAGCTGAGATCCCTTTGGTTCGAGGTGGAGATCCCCGCCGATGCCGAAGGGACTTACGATCTTGCGATCTCCATCGCCCTTTTGGGCTCCGCCTCGGGGGAAACGGCAGACTCTGAGGGAAAAGGCGTTTCCCTTTCCACCGACCGTCTGACGGTGGACGTGATCCCCGCCGCTCTGCCCGAGCAGGAGTTGATCTTTACCCAGTGGTTTTACGCCGATTGTCTGGCGTCCTATTATAACGTGCCCGTCTGGTCGGATCGGCACTTTGAGATCATCGAGAATTTCGTCAAGGCTGCCGTGAAGCGGGGGCGCAACATGCTCTATACCCCCCTGCTTACCCCTGCTCTTAACGTGATCCCCCCTTACCGTCGGGTGCCCACCCAGCTGGTGGACGTGACGGTGACGAAGGGAGTCTATTCCTTCTCCTTTTCCAATCTGGATCGCTGGATCGACCTTTGCAACCGACAGGGGATCAAGTATTTTGAGATCTCCCACTTCTACCATCAGGATCAGGCGCTTCATTCGGCGAAGGTCTACGGCACGGCAGACGGGGAGGAACGGGAGATCTTCGGGTGGGATACTCTTTCCACCGATCCCGAATACGTGCGGTTTTTGCGGGAGATGATCTCCGCGTTTTTGGCACACATGAAGGCGCGTGGGGATGATAAGCGTTGCTATTTTCATATTTCCGACGAGCCCTCGGTGAAGAATCTGGATCATTATCTTGCGGTGAAAAACAATATTGCAGACCTGCTTTCGGGCTACGTGATCATGGACGCTCTGTCTGATTTCGAGTTCTATGGGCAGGGTGCCGTGGATTGCCCCATTCCCGTCACGGTCAAAGCCGACCCCTTCGTGGAGGCGGGCGTGGAGGGGCTTTGGACCTATTACGCCGGCTTCACCACCAAGGACGGCGCCTCCAACTGTCTGGTTGCCATGCCCTCGTGGCGCGGTCGCTCGCTGGGGATGCAGTTGTACAAATACAGGATCGCAGGCTTTCTGCATTGGGGCTTCAATTACTATAACAACCGTGCCTCGGGGGACGCCATCAATCCCTATTTGGATCTGGGCGGGGAGGATTGGGTTCCCGCAGGAGACACCTTCACGGTCTATCCCGATTCGGACGGGACGGCGCTGGAATCCCTTCGCATGATCACCATGGAGGAGGCGATCCAGGATCTGCGCGCCATGAAGCTGGCGGAACGGTATACCTCCCACGCACGGGTGGTTGCCGTCATGGAGGAGGCGCTGGGCGCCGAGATCACCTTCCGACGGTGCGCTCTGAGCGAGGACGAGATTCTTCGGGTGCGAGCCGCCGTCAACGATCTGATCCGAAGCAAGGTCTGACCGTATCATTTTGTTTATAAGAAAAGGACAGAGAAGCAATTCTCTGTCCTCTTTTCTTTGCAAACATTGCATTTGTGTACACATATGCGAAATAATGAATTGACGGCAAGCCGTCATGAATTGAAGCCTTAATGCTTCATGATTTGAAATCTACCGATTTCATGAATTGAATTGCCCTGTTTTTTAATGCCGAAGGCAATTTATGCACCAAAGGTGCAATTAATGGCGCAAGCCAATTCATGCCCGCAAGGGCAATTCATTGCTTTGTGTCCTTAAGGGCACAAAGCACAATTCTCTGTCCTTTTTTTGCAAAAAAAAATCAGCACCGCCGAAGGTGCCGAACGATTGGGCGATCAAGATTGGCGAATGCATACGCAGACGCCAACCTTAAACACCCAAACACACAACAAACATCACAAGGAGTAAGTGGCGGAGAAGGGACTCTTTGCATGGGGGAGACTCCCGTGATCGGTGTGTTTGGAACCGAGTCCGTTTCTCTGTGCCTATTATACTCCATTTCCCCGCGGATGTCAAGAGGGTAGAAGGATTCTTCACAAAACAGTCAATTTTTTCCCTGCAGCAGATCGTCGGTTCGGAACTGTCTCTTGATCAATTCCAGAAAAAGCATCCCCGCAGCCATGGCATCGGCGGTGGAGCTGTGGGCGCCGTCGAAGAGAATGGCGCAGGCACGGCAGGAGTCCGCCAGCTTATAGGAGGGAAGCTTGTTTCCGTAAGGGTCCCGAAGGACGCGGCGGGCGATGGGCAGGGTGTCGAAGACCTGTCGCCCGTGGGTGTCAAACCCTTCCGACGCCAGCATCCGAAGGTCGAAGGGGGCGTTGTGGGCAACCAAAGGAAGGGTGCCGCAAAAGTCGTAGAGGTCGGGCAGGATCTCCGCAAAGCGGGGTGCATATGCCACGTCTCGGTCGGAGATTCCGTGGATCGCCGTTGCCGAAGGGACAATGGGGCGATAGGGCTTGCACAGCGTTCCGTACACCGCCACGGGACGGAACCCCTCAAACCGCACCGCCGAGACCTCCACGATCTCCGCCGCCGTTCCCAGGCTGCTCGTTTCGGTGTCTACGGCGACGAAATCCGAAAGATCGCTCATGGCACATCCGTCAAAGGATCTCACGTAAACGCATTCTGTAGGAAGGGACGGCGCATCGCAGAGCCTCCGCGTAACGGGCGTTTCCGGAAGAGACGAGAGCATGCAGTTGAATTCGGCGGTGTAATATTCCACTACGTGATATTTGGAGGGGTAGGTGCTGTGGGAGGTGGTCAGATAGCGGGCAAAGACTGCCTGCGGATCCAATTCCCGCCATAATT
>JAFPBP010000218.1 GCA_017424085.1 Clostridia bacterium | reverse complement strand
ATTCTATTCGCCTAAAAGCTCGCGCAGCGAATATCACTCGGCGTAAGCCGAATATCACTGCGAGCAATATCACTCGCCGCAGGCGAATAGAGTTGGCGTGATACTCCGCTAAGAGTATCACGCCTAATCCGTATCGGCTTTTTCATTTCATTGTAAGGTTTTATTTTCCCTTGCCCAACCGTGCCGCAATGCGTTGACGGAGGGAGGACAGATCTCGGCGGAAATTCCGATGATCGAAGATCATGCAGAGAAGGAACGACAAGGGGGTGACGAGAACGAAAACGGGAACAACGATCCAGAACCAGGGCCAATATTTTTCCTGCCCCGCATACTGCCCCACGGGGACGGTCTTGAAGAACTTCGGCGTGAAAAGGGCGAAGAAGCTTCCGATGGCGTCGTTGGAGTTGGGGCCCCAAATATAAGAGGAGTTCTTATAACCGATGTCAAAGAAATCACTGTTCCGCAGAGGCACAAACCCGATCTCCGACTGGAAGATCTGATTCAGCATGACGAACAGCATCAGCATCAGAAGCCCCACGGGAGCCACCCACACCCGCTTATAGGAGGGACGGTGGATCTTCAGAAGAGCGGAAAGCAGGGGAACGGCAATCAGCTGCCAATGGTGATAATAGAAGCGCAGAATGTCCATCTGCTCGGACAACTGATCGATCTTCGCCAGGGGCTCCTGCGGATAGACGAATGCAATGAGTCCGCTGAGGATGCCGATGTAGAACATGTAATCCTTCACCGTGTCCTTTTTGGACCAGAACATGAAGGGGAACAGAGCGATATTTGCGGCGCAGATGTTGGAAAACCAGCTGTCACGGAACAAACGCGCCTCGTCCACGCTGTAGGGCGGGATATACGCCTTAAGAAAATGGAGCAAAAACCCAAGAGCAAGAAAGGAAAACAAAATAATCTTCTGCCATTTTTGCGGAAGCCTCCGCAGAAGATAGTACAGACCAACGATCGCACCGGCGCCGATCAGGAGCCAGAAGAAATACCAAAAATTAAACATCTCGATGATCATGTTCCATCACCTCCACCGTCAGTATACAACACAGGCAGAAAAATGTCAAGATTTTTAATAAGTTAGAAAGAAAAAGGTCTATTCTATGTTACAAACTCAGCCTTGGGGACGGGAAATCCACCGATACAAAACCACACCGGACAAGATCTCCAACACCGACAAGCCCAGCATGATCGCCATGACCACAATCATGGGATAGCCCAACAAAATGGCAGAAAAGCCCAAGCCGATCCCCGCCGTGGCGATCTTGACTCCGAATTCCAGCACGGTCAACAAGGTCTGATGCTGATCCTTCGGCGTGGCGGAGAAGAGCACGTCCTGAGCGTAGAGGCGATAGGGATCGCGGATAAACAAAACCACCGTATACCCCAGAGCCATAACAACAATTTTTACCGCTACGGGCGGGATCGTGGAGCCGAAGAGCATCAGAGCCAGCGCCGTGCCCAAAAGCACAAGCAGGATCACACCCATTTTCGCCCGATATTTGCCGTACAACCGCTCAAAGACCACATTGGACAGAACGCGGATCACCCGCGAAACGCAGATCATGGCGCCGATGATCAAAGAGGTCTGCTCCACGTCGAAGGAAAGCAGGATATTCTGCTGGATGAACAGCTTGCCCTCCCCCTGACCGCTGGAGACCAGGGCGTAAAACCCCGCGTACAGGACCACGGAAAGAAGAATGATCCGATTGTAGCGAACCTTCATCTTGGTGCCGTCCTTGCGACGGGAGGGGATCTTGTTGTACGGGGAGCAATCCTTCATGAACAGAGACAGGATCACCCCCACCGTGCAGGTGGTAATGCATCCGATCATGGGAAGATAGTGGTTCAGGTTGAAGAGGTAGCTTGCCACGAAGGAGATGAGCATGGTCACCACCGAATAAACGGTGTTCGCCGCCGTTCGCAGACGCACGAAATCCTTGCGGCGGTCGATCAGATCCAGATTGTTCTCCAGAGCCACGACCGACGCACTTCGGAAAATGACGGCAACGTCATGGAAGATTCTGCCCAGAAGCACCGAAAAATAGGTCGGTCCGAAGGAAATGAACAGGGCGGACAACAACAAAAACAGCGCCCCCGCCCGCACCGATGCGGTATTCCCGATCCGTCGGATGATGAAAAGCACGGGGAACTGAAGGGCAATGCAGATCAGCTGGGACAGAGACGTGACCGAAACGATCTGCGAAGGAGTAAAATTCTTTACGATGGTGAGAAACAGGGTGTCTACCGCAATATAAAACAACAGATCCCCCGTAAATCCCGAATACCAAGGGAAGACCCGAAGATAACGCTTGATGCTCTTTTCCAAAACGTGCGCTCCTTTGCTCAATCGGCGGAAAATTCCGTTGCCTTGATATAGTCGATCAGGATCCGCAGGCTCTTGGAGATCCATTTATTCTTATGGTAGATCAACTGCTTCCAGATCTCGGGATTCATGTCGCACACGTCCAGATAACAAAGCTCCCCCGATGCGACCCGATCGCGGGTGACGAAATCGGGCAAAAAGGAGATCATGTTACTGCGGGCAACGGTGGTGGTGATAATGTCGGTGCGCCCGATCTCCAGAACAGGGGTGATCTCCAGAGACCGCTTCGCCAATTCCTTGTCAAACACGCGGCGGTATCCCTGCCCGTATTCGGTGAGAATAAAGGGCTCGTTGGCGATATCCTTGACCGAAAGGCTCCGCACTCCCGCAAATTTCGATGCGGCGCTCGCCACGAAATGCACGGAAAGCCGCTCTTCCTTTGCGATAACGTAATCCTTATGATAGGAATGGTTGTCCAGCGTGATGATCAGATCCGCCTCGTTGTGATCCAGCATGTCGAACATGGCAAGAGTGTCGGCGGTGGTGAACTTGATGGAAATGTTGGGGTATTTGTTATGGAAGTCGATGTAATGGGAATTGATCATCTCGTCGCAGACCGAATCGGGAGTGACCAGATGCACGTGCCCCTCCGGATCCTCTTCCTTGGTGAGGCTTTCCTTGAACTCGTCGGTCAGCGCACGGATCTGATT
>JAFPBP010000217.1 GCA_017424085.1 Clostridia bacterium | reverse complement strand
GGGGATCCCGAATTCCTTCAGGCGGGCAAACTGCTCCTCCAGACTGACCTGGGCAAGGCGCCCCTCCAAATGTACCATACATCCGAGTTTCATGCAAAAATCCTCCCGATTCATAACAATTTCCGAAAAAAACGAAAAAGCTTCTTGACATACGTCTTGTTTTATTATATACTATAGATGCGGAATTTTCAATACGCTTTTCCGACTTTTTTTTAACAAACCGAAAGGATCGCCCGTGGAACATCAATCCTATTCCTGCATCCCCAACGTGGGACCCAACGATTTTGCCCGCAAGGACGTACCGCTTTCGGTCAACTGCACGGGGACCTCAAAGATCGACCGCTCCTATAAAACGACAAACAAACGAGGGCGCAAGGATTTCTACCTGCAGTACTGCGTGGACGGAGGTATCCGCGTCTTTGCGGAGGGAAAGGTCAATCTTCTCTCCCCCGGGCAAATGATCATTCTTGCGCCGCACACTCCCTACGTCTGCTCCAACACCGCCCCCGAGGTGGCGTATTATTGGATCCACTTCACGGGATACGATGCACAGGACATTCTGAACCGCTTCGGATTTGAATGCAACAAGATCCATAACGTGGGAAGCGGGGAACGGATCCCCCGACTGTTTCAGACGCTCTTTCGGGAATACCTGCTGCGGGACCGTTGCTTTGACGACGCCACCAGCGCCTGCCTGATCTCGATCCTCACCGAATTCAGTCGCATGCGGGATCTGAACGAGGATGACAGCACCAACACCGAAACCATCTTCCGCTCCCTTTCCTATTTTCATAATCACATCAACAAGCCCATTACCGTGGAAAATCTGGCGGCGCTGGAGCATTTCAGTCCCAGCCGATACCGCACGGTCTTCCGCCGCTGTATGGGCATGTCCCCCTCGGAATACATGACTCGTGTCCGCATGCGCCGTGCCTGCGAGCTTCTGGCAATGGCGACCCTCTCGGTACGGGAGGTGGGTGACGCCTGCGGATACCCCGATCAACTGTATTTCAGCCGCGTCTTCCGTGCCCACTTCGGCGTTCCGCCCAGCAAATACAAGCCCGACACCGAGGACACCTCCGAATTATAACCGAACTCAAAGCCTCAGCGCTGTGCCCAAAGCATTGCGCCGAGGCTGTTTTTTTGCAAAAAGAGAGGAGGTCATCGCCCTGCGACAACCTCCCGTCCCTGCGAAAAGAACCTTACTTATTCAGGTTGTTTTCGTAGTTTTCGATCATCTTCTTGACCATCTGTCCGCCGATGCTGCCTGCCTGCTTGGAGGTCAGATCGCCGTTGTAGCCCTGCTTCAGGTTTACACCGACTTCGTTGGCAGTTTCCATCTTGAACTTTTCCATTGCTTCCTTCGCTGCGGGAACCACGTGCTTATTGCTAGCCATACCTATTTTACACTCCTTGTTTTCGCGCATTTGTCGCGCGCTTCACGATTTGACAGCCTTGTTTGCTGCCCCCATAGTTTGACACGCGCCGCAGAAAATATCAAGTGTAATTTTTGGAAATCCGACGAAAAAACAGCCGCAGACCGCATCAGCTTCACAAAAGAAAAAAGAACTCCCGCACAGGTGCGTTACCGATGCGGGAGCTCTTCGTATGAGGATATGTATTTTTATCTTATGTTACCCAGCGTTTCCGCCGCGGCTCTGCCCAAATATTCCAAGCCCTTTGCGCTGTAATGTCCTCTTACCTCGGGATTCATATACTCACGTTTCGCATTCAGATCGGAGGAAATATCGGTCAGCATCAAGAAACCATCCTCCCGACAAATTTCGTCCTGCGCCGAGATGATTTCCAGATCCCGCGCATCGTTCGTGAATCTGCCAACGCGAATGATGCCGAACAAATCGATTCCCACGTCGCGCTTCAACCCATCACGGAGGGTAAACAACGCGGCTTTGTAATCGTTTCGGGACGTGCCTGCCAGCGCATCGCTCTCCCCTTGCAGCCAGACGAAGAAGATACGCTCCGCAGAGACCTTTCGGATCGCCCCGTGCACCTTTTGGATCAGAACGTCATAGATCGGGCTTCCCGGCAACCAATCGGAGATCCTCGTGCTACCCTTTGCGGCATGTACGGCGACAACCGATCGGCGGGTGATTTCCGTGTAGGTTCTGCAAAAGGAGGGGACCAGATTGGTGTTGCCGTAGCAAGAAGAACCCAAGGCGTGCTCCTTCAGCCAAGACGGAATATGGGTTTCGGGGGTAACGGGAAAACCTTGCTCCATGGTGTAGGTAATATTTTCACCGACGGGGTTTTGAAGAGGCACCGCTTCGTCGGTCAACCACTTGTATTCGCAGGCGTTCTTTACAATATCATGTTCGGAAAGGCATTCGCTCTGGCCCTGCATGTTACTCTGCCCGGAAAAGACGATCAAGTCCATATCACTTCACCAAAAGGGTTTTTACGTTTTTCCCCGATTTTGCATAGGCAATGGCATCGTTGATCCGTTCCACGGGAAATTTTGTTCCGAGCCTTTCGATTTTTCCGTAAAGCTCGGGATGCGATGCCAAAAAGTCAAGATAAGTGCGCACGTCGCACATGGAATACTGAGAAGAACCGATCATGTGAAGCGCCTTAAAGGTGATCAGCTGCGGCTGGATCTCAATTCCACCCGACGCGCTGTACTGACCGGGGATCAGATACACACCGCGGTTGCGCAGGATCTCCATCCCCTGAACCACCGCCGCAGGAGCCCCCGAGCATTCGATGCAAAGATCCGCGCCCAGTCCTCCGTTCTCCGACTGGATCGCTTCCGTGATCGGAGCCACCCCCTCACGGGTGAGATTGAAGACCCGATCTGCCCCCAGGGTGAGGGCAATGCTTTCTCTCGTGGGGTCGTTCCCTGCTGTAATTGCATAAATCCTCTTGACCCCCAGAGATCGAAGATACATCACCGCAAACGTACCGACGGGGCCAAGTCCCTGAACCACCGCCACGTTGACGTCCTCAAACCG
>JAFPBP010000216.1 GCA_017424085.1 Clostridia bacterium | reverse complement strand
TGGAATGATCTTCCGATGCCATTTGGTTGAAGAGTGCGACACCCTGCAACTCAACTTTGAGTTGTCGAAAACCAAGCAGCTGGCTTCCAAAATGAACAAAGACGCCTTCTTCATCATAAAAGCGAACGTTTACGACGCAAAGGGGAACCTGCTGTGCATCGAAGAAGCATTTGTTGAGTATCGTCAGCTAAGGCGCGGGTATGCGGCAGACTATTTCTATTTCTCAAGCGATTCCATGAGCGACGCGCACTCTATGAAGGTCTATGCCATCGACCCCACGGAGGACGACGATACGTTTGAGGATGAGGGCGACCTGTCGGAAGACTCTGCGCAAGGGGATCGCAACGAGGGGAAAGAATACAATTGGAGGTTGAAAGAAACGTGGGAAGATTACCCTGCTCCGAATTACGACGACGTTCATACCTATTGTCGGGTAGCGTTTGACGGCGAGAGAAAAACCTTCTACTACCGAACAAGAAACCCCGAATTAAAGGTCGGAGACAACGTCTACGTCCCCGTCGGATACAAGGATCAAAAGAAGGTCGGAACGATCGTCAGCATGAAGGAGTATATCGGGCGAAACGCTCCGTATCCTCTTGAAAAGACGAAGTTCATCATTGGGAAAGTGGAAGAATAAGGAAACGGGTTGAAAAGAAAGACTCAAATTACAGACCACCCAAACAAAATCCCGCTCCTCGGTTGAGGGGCGGGATGATTGATTTTGGAGAAAAATTCAGCGAAGGACGGCGTAGGGGGCGAGGATGGCTACATTTTGCGAAAGGTGGAGGGCGGAACGCCGTAGTAAGTCCGAATCGTTCGGGAGAGATGGGATGCGGAGGAAAAGCCCGTCATTTCCGCAATTTTTTCCAGGGAAAGGGTTCCGGTCGTAATCAGGTCCCGCGCCGCGACCGCCCGTTCCCGAATGATGTATTGATGCAGGCTTATCCCTTCGGCGGCGGAAAACACCTGATTGAGATAATATGGATGATAATTCATTCGTGCGGCAAGAGAGCGATTATTTTGTCGAACATCCTCTCGGATCAACGCCTTGACCTGCTCCACCAGCGAATTCTTTCGGATGCCCGCGCCACGCAGAAGCTCAATCAGAAGCAGCTTCAGCCACGCACCTGCCGCCGACGCGGATAATTCGGAACGAACCGCGTATTCACGGCAAACGTTGCAGAGCAAAAACTCCAGGGCAGAGGCGTCGCGAAGCTCCAGAAGAGAGGAAAACCCCTGCGGAAGATCCACCTCTCCGTCAAATCGCATCTCAGTTGGGGAAACGGGACGAAAGGGTGCGGGATTCTCGTTCATGCGGGAACGGTCGAAATCGAAGTTGAGCGTATAAAACAGCATCCCGTTCGGACTCTTGATGCGATACGGGCATCGGGGAGGATAATAGATCAACGTTGACGGAGACAACGGGATTCGTCGCTCCCGCGTGACAAACTCCCCTTCTCCCGAAATAATATACAGGATACGGGCATCGGGGGCAACCACCTCGGAATCGATAAAGAAGGTGCTTTTGGCACAATATCGCACGAAGGGATCCATTCTCTGCGGCATAAAACAACTCCCCTTTCAAAATCTTTGGTTTTTGAAAAAACATCTTTGCTTCTTATCTTGATTATACCATATTTTTATGATAAAATCAATAGCAAAGAATGAACTCAAGGTGGATATTACCGTGAAAAAGATCAAGATCGGCGCCGTAAACTGGGATGCCTCCCTCCCGCCCGAATCGTACTTCGGTTTTTATCAGATAAACTCCCTTTCGCAGGCAAAATATCGCGAATGGACGCCCTTTTACGCAGACCTCATTGACGAGGAGCGCATCACCTATCATGCGAGAACACCCGAGGAATACGAAGCGGAAATGCGCTACGCCATCGCGGCGGGGATCGACTATTTTGCATTCGTCTGGTACCCCACCCAAGGGTCCCTTGCCCACGTCCAGACCTCCTTCTCCGATTGCTCTCATCGGGTGCACGAGCTGAATTATGCGCGGCACCTGTACCGAAGAAGCAATCTGAAAACGAGCCTCGGAATGTGCGCTATCCTTGCAGATCACCCCTTTACGGAGGGCGATCTTCGGGAGCTTGTGGAGGAATTCCGCCAGCCCTACTATGAAAAAATCAACGGACGCCCCTTGCTCTACGTATATTCCGGATATCGGGAGGATATCATCCGACAGATCCGAGCCCTCGCCTCGGAGTTGCGGACCGAAATGCCTTTCGTGGTGCCTCTGATCGAAGGAACACAGGACCCGCAGATGCCGCTTGCGGATGCAGTTTCAAGATACGCCGTCTGCGTAGGGAACGTAGAATCCTACGCAGCCCTTACGGAGGCTGCCATCGAAGAAAACCGCGCACGGCTCACCTACCGTAAACCGCTGATCCCCACCTTCACCGTCGGCTGGAACCCCTCCCCCCGCATGGAGCGGCTCACCCCCTGGACTACCCTCGATTCGGGGGTCTCCCGATACCGCTCTGCACCGTACGCACCTCCCGCGAGCGTGGAAGAGCTTTCTGCGGGCGCAGAGCGCTTCTCCGAATTTTTATCGGAGATCGCCTCGGAGGCATCCCTCGGACACGTGCTGACCTTTGCCTGGAACGAGTTTGAAGAAGGCGGATATCTCTGCCCGACCTACACAAAAAGCGGAGCCATCAATACCGAACGGGTCGAAGTATTTTCCCGCATCGCCGCACGGTTCAAGGAAGCACTTGGGGAGAGGGAATCATGCCAAAAGAATTCATAGCTCTCGTCTTCGGAGCGCTCGGGATCCTTGCGAATGCAGTTATCTTTCAGCAAAAAACGGGGAAGAAGCTTCTGATTTGCAAGCTGATTTCCGACGTTCTTTGGGCAATTTATTACCTTCTGCTCGGGGGATATTCGGCGGCAATGATCGCGGGCATCGGAGTTCTTCGGGAGAGTATTTTCTTGAATCAAGGAAAGAAATGGGCGGATTCTCCCCTCTGGTTTCTCTTGTTTGCCGCCTTCGCCGTGCTTTCGGGGCTTCTCACGGCAACCTCCCTTTGGGCTCTCCTCCCCATGACGGCATCCCTTCTTTCGGTTTACAGCTTTCGAAAAGCAAAGCCCCGGCTTGCTCGAATTCTTGCCTATCCGATCTCGGGATGCATGCTTCTGTATGATATTATCGTTCTCGGCGCCTTGGGCACCGTCGGCATGATCAACGAGGGCATGACCCTGATCTCAACCACCGTGGCGTTGGCGAAAACGCTTCCGCGCCGTCCGAGCAACGAAGATCTTCCGTAACAAAACAATCCCGCTCCTCGGTTGAGGGGCGGGATGATTGATTTTGGGGGGGAATTCAGCGGTGAGAGGTGGGGTTCCTCTTCTCTTGGGCGGCGGCGAGGGCGGCTTTTTTGCTCTCCCCGAAGGCGTGGTAGGGCAGGCATTCGTGGGGCAGGGCACGGGCGGCGCAATAGGCGCGGATGCGCTCTAATTCGGCGCCTTCGTTATAGTCGGGAATGACGGGGGTTCGGATGATGATCTTCTTCCCCGTGCCCATCAGCCGCTCCAAATTTTCCAGGATCAGACGGTTATCGACCCCCGTGCCCGTGCGGTGCAGATCGGGGTCCAGCGCCTTGATATCGTAAAGAAACAGATCGGAAACGGGCAAAACCTCCTCGAAATGACTCCAGGGCACGTTTCCCGCCGTGTCGATGGCAACCGAAATGCCGTCGGCAACGCAGAGCGCCGCCACCTGAGAAACGAAGCGGGGGTACAAAAGGCACTCCCCGCCCGAGAAGGTGACGCCCCCTCCCGTGGCTTGATAATAGGGAAGGTCGGCGGAGATCAGAGCGTGAAGGGCTTCGGGGGAATAGGTCTGCCCGTATTTTCGCCGCGCCTCGGCGGGGCAGGTCTCGGTGCAGGCGCCGCAGACGGTGCAGGCGTC
Source organism: Clostridia bacterium (assembly GCA_017424085.1). Lineage (GTDB taxonomy): Bacteria > Bacillota > Clostridia > Oscillospirales > UBA644 > RGIG995. The sequence goes on along the minus strand of JAFPBP010000216.1, from coordinate 3,661 downwards.
GGGATGGGAACAGACGCGGGCGCAGACCCCGCATCCCACGCATTTTTCGGCAAAGATCCCCAGCTGAGGGAGGGGAGATTTGCTTTCGGGGTTATGACACCAGCGGCAATCCAGATTGCACCCCTTGAGAAAGACGGCGGTGCGGATGCCCGGTCCGTCGGAGGAGGATGCCCGCTTGACGTCGAAGACCAAGGGGGTCATGCGTTGGTGAGGAGCGCCATCTCCTCGTCGGTGAGGGTCAGCTCCGCCCCCTCGCAGTTGCCGAGAAAATGATGCAGCTTGGACGAGGCAAAGAGGGGGATCACACGGGGGAAGCCCTTCATGCGATGGACGTTGCAGAGCCACGCCACCACCAGCGCGCTGGTGGAAACGCCCTTCTCCTTCGCCATCTTCACAATGGTCTCGTACCGTGCGCCGCCCACGTAATTTTCGGGAATGCGGGAGGGATCCTCGTAGGCACCGCGGATGAGGCAGGAGTACGCCACGAGGGGAATGTCCTTATCCTCCAGATACCGCAGGCGCTCCCGCCCCACGTTTTCGTTAAAAATATAATTGGGCTTCAGATCCAGACGGCAGTTCAGATAGGAAAACCGCTGTTGCATGACCGTATAAGGGGTGCAACCCATGTCACGGGCGGTATAATTGAACTCCGAGAAGCGCCAGGTATCGTAATTGCTTCCCCCCAAAAGGCGCACCTTGCCCTGCTTGACCAGAGAGTCGAAGGCGGCGACCGTCTCCTCCATGGGGGTGCTCATATCGTCGGTGTGGGCGTAATACAGATCGATATAATCGGTCTGAAGCTTGCGCAGGCTTTCGTTGCACCAGTATTCGATCTGCTCCTTTTTCAGCCCCGCACCCACGCCCTTGCGGTCAAAGCCAACCTTGGTGGCGATGATCACCTTATCACGGCATCCGCGATCGTGGAGCCATTCCCCCAGCAGGGTCTCGCTCTCGTCTCCCGTGCCCTGCCAATGGGCATAGTTGTTGGAGGTGTCGATAAAATTACCTCCCTGATCGAGGAAGGCATCCAGAACGGCGTAGGCATCCTGCTTGGAGGTGGTGGTGCCGAAGTTCATGGCACCCAGACAGACCGACGAGACCGAAAGTCCGTTGCTGAGAAGAATCTGTTTCATACTGTTACCTCATATTATTCTTTTGCGTTATTTCAATCGTTGAATGATATCGTCCTGAAGGGGCTTGGAGATATCGGTGAAAACGCCGCTGTAGCCCGTGACGCGCACCCGCAGATCCCGATGAAGATGGGGATTTACCTGCGCATCCATCAGCTCGTCCGCCCCCACGCAGGTGACCTGTGCGTGCAAGCCGCCCCGATTCAGATAGACCGCCAGAAGCGCCGCAAAGAGGCGGTGCCCCGTCTCCCCCTCGAACTGCTTGGGATCCACGTCCAGATTCAGCGCCCCCGAAAGATAGCCGTCGGCGGGGATGGAAAGCATGGAATTGAACATGGCGGTCAAGCCGTTGGTGCAGGAGCCGTTGGCGGGGCGGGAATTCTGAGAGAAGGGGGTGCCCGCACGCCGTCCGTCGGGGGTAGCGCCGTAGGTCATGCCGATCTTCAGATGCCAGGTGTCGCTCTGAATGCAGGGGACTAAGAAAAAGCCGTCCGACTGCAGATATTTCGTGCCCTGCCTGCGCACGGAATCCGCCATCATTTCCGCCAGCCGCTTCACGTGGCGATTGGAATTCGCATCGTCGCTTCCGTATTTGGCAACCCCGCGGCAGAGCGCCAAAACCGCTTCATAGCCGACAAAATCCGCATCCACCGCATCCAGAAGCTGACCGATGGTCAGCCGCTTTTCGCGGAAGCAGAGGGCATCGGTCACGGCAAAGCAATCGCACAGGGTGCCGAACATCTGAAACGCCTGCAGGGTGAAGTGATATTGGGCGCAGGCGGAGAAGCATTCCCCCCGCTCCAGGGGTGCTCGGGTGAACAGATCGGTGAAATACGCCACCGCCCAAGGCTTGCGTCGACGGATCCGAAGATCGCGGACGCCCATCTCGGTCTTCTTCGCCACGAACCGATCCATGGCGGCGCCGAGCTCTTCGTAAAGGGTCTCTATCGTCACACCCTCATCGTCCCGATGGCTTCGCAGGAGGGATAAAAACAGATCGGGCCAGCCCCTGCCGGGGTAGCGCAGATGTCCGTGGGGGGTGGATTCCGCCTCCTCGGGGGAATCGAAGGCATCGAAGTGGGCGGCGTAGGGAGGGCCGATCATCCAGACGCTGTGGCATCCGGGGGAGGGCCAGTTGCATCCGAAATGGTGATAATCCCACGTGTCCGAGGGAGGGAGCCCCAAGGAATCGTAGGTTTTCTTTATGTTGGAATCGTTATAGATCATCAGAGAAGACGACTTGAGCGCCTTTTCGGTGAGCAGGCTCCACAATTCGGGGTGTCTGACGTTGCAGTCGGGGGTGTAATAAAAGACCACCACGGGATTTTTGAAGGAGGGCTGAATGCATTCGGCAAAGATCTCCGTCAGCTCGTTGACTCCGTCGTTGCCGTGGGCATCGGTGCCGCCCAGCAGGAGATATTGGGGAGCGTCGAAGTTGAAGACCCGCTTGAAGGTGGTGGAATTGGTTTCGTCGCCCACCTGATGCTCGCCCCGACCCATGTTCAGATTGTGCTTGCAGTAATAATCGGTGATCAAATCCTTCGCCTGCGCCCGCGTCAACCGACCGCTCTCCACGTCCGCCCGATAGAGGGGGTACAGGATCCGATCGAGCCGTCCCACGGTGAGGGTGGGGTTGGGGGTCACGTAGGAGCAATCGATGAGGGTGATGATCCAGCACAGCTGCAGGGCGGTGCGGAAGTCCGAGGGGCGCTCGGTTGCCGCCTTGCGGAGGGTTTCGGCAAGGTCGGTCATGGACCGTGCCTGCGCCGCCTCGGCATAGCGCAAAAGATACCGCTGAATGGCTTGGTAGGCACGGATGAGGGACGAAAGAAAGAGCCTGCGACCTGCGTGGTCGGTGGCAGCACGGGTGGCGCACGCCTGTTCGATCATGCCGGGAAGCCCCAGCGTGACCACCATATCCCAATCGTAGGAGCAATGACCCGAGGCGAACAAGGCGGTTCGATAGGGGGAATCGGGATGGTTGAGCAATTCCCGAAACATTTCCTCCTCCGCGTCGGTCAATTCCCGCTGGACCGACCGACCCGCAATGAGATCGTAGTCCTCCAAGGGCACGGAAACTCCGTCCAACAGGGCGGAAAGGGCATCGGCAAAGCGTTGGGGCTGAGGGGAATTTTGGTCAAGGGAGATCAACCCGTGGGCAATGCGGATCCGCTCCGCATCGGCGGCGAGCATGGGCTTTTCGGTCAAAGCACGCTCCGCCTCCCGAAGATTCGGCTCCATTCTATCACCTCTTTCGCATACAGATCAAGTTTTGCGTGGGTACGGGGGGTACGAGGGGTACGAGGGGATTGTGTTCTTTCTTTTCAGGGGAAAAGAAAGAACCAAAGAAAAGCCAAGGTCGGCGGAATTCTTCCGCCGAGGGAGGGTAGGATTCCATTTATGCGCTAACGGTCTTTCTTGCGGGGTTCAAACGGTTGCGCTTTTGACGGTTAAAAAGTTAGTTTTGAGCAGAAACAATCCTTCAGTCTTGCCTTCGGCAATCCAGCTCCCTTTACACAAGGGAGCCTTAT